>JAEYYE010000138.1 GCA_023430945.1 Bacteroidota bacterium | reverse complement strand
CAATAAGAGAAGATGTCGCCCACGATCCGCATGCTTGCGCCGGGCGGATAGATGTATGTGTTGCGCACCATGAATTCCTTCAGGATGTCGTTCTGGATGGTGCCCTGCAACTGTTCCGGCTTCACCCCTTGTTCTTCCGCAGCAACAATGAAGAAGGCCATGATCGGGAGCACGGCGCCGTTCATCGTCATGCTAACGCTCATCTTGTCCAGTGGGATCCGATCGAAAAGGATCTTCATGTCCTCCACGGAACTGATCGCCACACCGGCTTTGCCGACATCGCCGGTCACGCGCGAATGATCGCTGTCGTAACCGCGGTGGGTGGCCAGATCGAACGCGACGCTCAATCCCATTTGTCCGGCTTCGAGGTTCCGGCGATAGAACGCGTTGCTTTCTTCCGCAGTGCTGAAGCCGGCGTATTGGCGGATCGTCCACGGGCGGATCGCGTACATGCTTGCATACGGGCCGCGCAGGTAGGGTGGAACACCAGCGCCGAAACGCATGTGCTCCACATCGTTCAGATCCATGCGGGTGTACAGTGACTTCAGCGGGATCTCTTCACGGTTCGGAAGATCGTGTTCAATACCATCGATTTCGATCGGTGCGGAAGGTGGAACAACATGGTACTTCACATTCTCCGATCGATGGATCTGCAATTGCCCTGAAAGCGTGTATGCGATCGATGCGGTGAGTTCTTCCACAGTGAAGCTTCCACCGAGCGGATCGGCCACGCGTGCAAGGAAGGATTCCTCGCGCAGCAGGTTGCTGATGTTGCGCGCGAGCCTGCGCGGAAGATGCTCGTCGAGGTTCGTGGGCGAGGGCAGCGGCGGCGAAGGGATCGTGAGGCCATCGCAACCACCGGCGATCGCGCTGATCGCCTGCAACGTAGCCCGGATCAGGTTCTCGTGATCCTGTTCCGTTTGACGTTGCGGATAGGAGACGACCGCCTGGATCCAGGTGTTGTGCGAACATGCATGTTGCGGATCATGCGAAGCGATCACCTCGGCCCATACCTGCCGGATCGCGCGGATGCGCGCAGCTTCCACAAAAAGATCATCGCCAAGGTGCAACCGGAATTGGATCCGCGCTGCAGCATCATCGATCGGAAAACCGGCCTCGAGCAGTTCCTTTAAACGAGACGAAGCTTCATTCAGGACATGAACTGAACTGGAGATCAATTCCGATCGGTCGGATCTGCGGCGATCGTCGATCGAAAAAAGTCGCAGGAATGGATATTTGGCGATCAACGGCTTGATACCGGATAGATCGGAACCGGCCGGCAATGCGGCGCAGAAGCGGAATTCTGAAGGCTCCACCGACTGGCGTTCACTTTCATGGATGAACCAGCGCAAGGCAGCCGCGCTCCCTTCGATCAATTGCAGATCGATCGCGGCGAATTGCACACCGCTCACCGCACGCGCGATGCCTTCGGCCGATCCGTGAAGTTCAGCTGAATCGGCACCGTTCATCAGCGCGTTCAACAGAACATCATTCGCGTCATCGGCATCCACATCGATCGGCTGCGTGTTCCGCCAATCATTGTTGCGCTTTTTCGACCCGCGGATCAACGGAAGTACACCGGGCCGATCGTTCACTACATGCGCTTCTTCATGGCTGATGTACGCATCGATCGCGATCCGCTCCTCGATCCGGTGGCGCAACTTTTCCTTCAGCGCGGGATCCTTCAGTTCACGGGCTACCTGTTGTTCCCAATCCGATCGGATCGCTGGAATGAAGGCCTCGAAAAGCTTCTTGCTCATCGGTGCGAAGTTCGGTAGTCGGCGAGACTTTCATCCCGCTGATGCTGCCAGGAAGATCGGGCGGAAAGCAACTTACCTTTGAAGGCTAATTCGAAGCAAGAATGCAGATCAGTAAGAACTCGGTGGTTTCCTTCCATTACACATTGAACGATAGTGAAGGAAAGCTGCTCGATACCAGCGCCGGACGCGAGGCGTTCACCTACATCCATGGTTTGGGAATGATCGTTCCGGGACTGGAAGAGGAGATGGAAGGCCGTTCAGCCGGTGATAATCTGAATGTAGCGATCCCGCCCGGGAAGGGCTACGGCGAGTTCGACCCACAACTGATCCATAAGGTGCCGCAGGATCGTTTCGGCGATCAGAAGGTGGAGGCGGGAATGCAGTTCCAGGCCGGTGAGCGTGGCGACATGGGTGTTTTCACAGTGATGGAAGTGGAGGATGGGAACGTGATGTTGAACGGTAACCATCCGCTCGCTGGCGTTACGCTTCACTTCAATGTGGAGATCACCGATGTGCGCGCGGCCACGGAAGAGGAGCTGGCGCATGGCCACGTCCATGGTCCGGGCGGACATCACCACTGATCAGTGGATCAGATGATCAGATAATTAGATGATCAGATAATGAAGGCCGATCGGGATCTCGATCGGCCTTCCCTTTTATAGCCACCGTTTCCAGCGGAACCAGGCCAGCATCAACAGGGAAATGATCAGCATGAAACCCATTACGGCGAAGTAGCCGTAGCGCCAGCGCAGCTCGGGCATTACATCGAAATTCATTCCGTAGACGCCCACGATGAAGGTGAGCGGAATGAAGATGGTGCTTATGATCGTGAGCAGTTTCATCACCTGGCCGGTGCGCAGGTTCACGCCAGCGTGATACGTGTTCTCGAGGCTTGCCAGCATTTCGCGGAACATGGCGATCGTTTCTGCGATGTAGACCGTGTGATCCTGCAGATCGTTGATGTAGCGGCGCGTGCTCTTGTCGATCAGCGGACTTTGGATCGAATTGAGGCGGCCCGCGATCTCGCGCATCGGTGTTACATAACGGTTCACCGTGATCAACAGGCTGCGCAATTCCTGGATCGCAACGAGATCTTCATTGCCGGGTCGGACGAGCACTTTCCGCTCCAATTCCTCGATCCGGCGGCCAAGGTCCTCCACGATGATGAAGTAATTGTCAACGATGATGTCGAGGATGGTGTAGAGCAGATAATCGGCGCCGGATCGGCGTGTGCGGCCGGTTCCCTGCACCAATCGTTCGCGCACCGGATCGAGCACATCGCCCGGCCTTTCCTGGAAGGAGATCAGCAGATTCTTCCGCAGCACGAATGAGATCTGCTCGGCCTGGATCCCACCTGTTTCAGGATCGAGATCCAACATTTTCGCCACGATGAAGAGCGTGTCCTGGAACTCTTCCACCTTCGGGCGGTGATCGGTATTGAGCACATCTTCCAGGAGAAGTGTATGCAGTTTGAAACGTTCGCCCAGGCCGCGCAACAGCGGCTCGTCCATCAATCCATCGATATCCAGCCACGTGACCGATCCATCGGGATCGGCCTGTTCGAAGGCTTCGATCGAAATGCCTTTCTCTTCGCGGATCTGTTGTTCGTTGTAGATGAACAGATGCGTATCCGCCTGCACGTCGCGGCCTTCGCCCACATGGATGAACGATCCGGGCGGAAGCCCCGCCTTGCCCGATCGTTTGTGCACCTTCTTCATACGTGGCGATCGTTACCGGCCGGCATGTTGATCGGAGCGGTCCGAAGGATCTCCGGAACTTCACCCTTGAAACTGATGGTACGTTGCGGATAAGGGATCACGATCCCTTCGCGATCGAAACGAAGTTTGATAGAGCGCAACAGATCGAACTGCATCAGCCTTGCGACCACCGGTTCGGCGGCCCAGGCGTAGGCGCGCAGAAGGATGTACGATTCCTCCAGCTTTATCACGCGCACCATCACTTTATGATCGCCGCGCTCGAGTTCCTCCGGTGTTCTCCGATCGATGCAATCGGGATGCATTTCTGCTTCCTGCCGCATCAGTTCCATCGCATGATCCAGATCGCTTTCGTAACTGATCCGCACTTCCACGAACTGGCATGTCGCTTCATCTTCGATCGAACTGTTCACGATCGTCTCGTCGCTGATCATGGAGTTCGGTACGATCACGCGGCGGTTCTCGAAGGAAAGGATCACCGTATGCCGAAGGGTGATGTCCTCCACAGTACCCACGTACAGATCACCGATCTTGATCATGTCGCCCACGCGGAAGGGTTTGAACGAAACGATGAAGATGCCGCTGATGATGTTGCTGAACGCGCGCTGCGTGGCAAGGCCGAGGATCGCAACGAGTATGCCGGCGCCGGCGAAGAACGTAAGCGCAAGATGCTTGATCGAAGGGATCACGTAGATGATGCCACCGAGGGTGACCATCACCATCATGAAGCGCAACGCGTTCTTCAGGAACTTGTAACGGGTGGCATCCTCGCGAGTTTGTGCCGAACGCTTGTAACCCCGGCGGATCAATACGAAGAGCAGCCGCTCGATGAGGAATGCCGCAACGATCACCAGGATCACCTTGGCAAGCAGCAGCAGGTTGAAGCCCAGCTTGTCCAGGATGCGCTCCATGCGCGGTGAAAGTTCGTCGAACATCGGCGGTGCGCCGGCAACTACATCGCGTTGCGAAGCGGGTGCTGCAAACTTAGCACGCCGGGATATCCCTCGCCCCGATCGAGGTAGCGCTCCAGATCGGCGCGCGTGGAGGGATCGAGCAGTTTATACAATGGCTGTGGCACCGATCGCAGATCGGCCAGGGCTTCCTTGATCCGGCTGTCCATCCATTCATGGTGGATCGATAGTTCACCCGGCACGATGCGCCCGTTGCAACCCGGCTTGTTGCAATACAGGTCCATGGGATATTCCAGGTTCAGCAATGCGTAATGGTCGGTGATCTCTTCACCTTCCCTGATGTCGCGGATCGCGATCTCGAAACCGAAACCCGTGCTCAACGTGTTGGGCTGGCAGCAATGGTTCATGAATTTGCCATGGTCCCAGCAAAGGATGCGGGTCCCGTTCGGCTCGGTGTACGCGTACGTGGTGAGCAATTCCGCATAGAGCGGATCATCGTTCAACGGTGAATCCGGTGGAATGATGATGTCCAGCGGATCGATCACATAGATCAACGATCCCTTCGGGATATCGGCTTTGGCGAATACGCCGAAACCGTTCGCCGGACCAATATAGGCCAGCATTGTGCCGGGGTGCATCATCGGGTGAACGCGAAGAAGTGGGGTGGGGGGTAACGGGAATTAGTGGGCAGATCGAATGCGCCTTTCCGTTTGGTGGATCAAAGGTATGATCCGGATCGATCCCAAATTCAGAGATCGGAAAGATCCCTGCGAAAGTTGCTCCCGCCGGCGATCTGCTTAGCTTCCTTTCCTTTTCGGAACACCTTCATGCCATTCCCGTGTACGCTCATCTTCGATCCATGGAGATGAAGAAGTGAACCTTCGTACAGACCGGCGACGGGCATTTCAGGGTTCAGTGCAACGAATTCCGCCAGCCGCTGATCGCGGCTTTCCCCGCCATGGCCCGGGATCGTCGCTTCGGTATAATGCGCATTGATCTGGAAGCCGATCAAGTGCATCGCGCGCATGCTGGGCGGTTCCACGATCGGCATGTCGTTCGTCGTCATGATGGTGGGACAGGCCACATTGCTTCCCGCGCTCCAACCCAGGTAAGGTATTCCCTTCTTCACCATTTCCGGGATCGCCCGCAACAAGCCCGATCGGTAAAGTTGCCGCAAGAGAAGAAAGGTATTGCCACCACCCACCGCGATCGCGTCAACGTCGTTCAACGCCTTTGCCGGATCTTTCTCGGTATGCAGGCTTTTCACTTCGATCCCGATCTCCTGGAAGGCTGCTGCGACCTTTTCGGCATACGCCTGCTGCTGATCCTCCGGGGCGGCGAATGGCACAAAGGCGATCCGTTTCGATCCCTGCAGGAAAGCCTGCACATAGGGGCGCGGCCATTGCATGAACGGTTCGCCGGGCATTGTGCTGTTGGAGAGAAGAAGAAGTTGCATGTGAGCGGATCACGAAAGTAAGCCGGGCACCGATCGCTCAGGCGACCACATCGATCGCACCGTGTTCGACCACGGTCTTCTTCAAGGCCTCTTCATCATCGGTGAGCAGCAGCAGCTTGTCGTTCTCCTTCAATACCGTATCGCCGCTGGGCACGAAGTAGCGCGGGCCACGTTTCACCATTACCGCCAGCATATTGTCCGGCAGGGCCAGGTTCATCAGCCGATCACCTTTGGCAAGGGCCTGTTTCCGAATGGTGATCTCGGTGGTGTGCGACTGGATATCATCGGAGAATTCGATCTCGAAGTCCTTCGCCTTTTTCAAACCTGAAGGCTTGTCCACAAGCCCCAGCCACATCGCCATGCGTGAGAGCGAAGTGCCTTGCAGCACCAGCGAGACCAATGTGCAGAAGAAAACGATGTTGAACATCAGTTGCGCGTGGGGCACATTCTCGGCCAGTGGGATGATCGCGAAGATGATCGGCACGGCGCCGCGCAACCCCACCCACGAAACGAATATCTTGTCCTTCACCGCCATCTTGTTGAACGGCAGCAGGCTGATGAACACGCTGATCGGTCGTGTGATGAAGATCATGAGGAAGCTGATCACCAGGCCGGGGAGTGCCACATCCACCAGTTCTCGGGGATTCACCAGCAACCCAAGGGTGAGGAACATGAGCAGCTGGCTCATCCACGCCATGCCATCGAAGAAGTTGAGCGCCGATCGTTTGTGGATGAACCTTGAATTGCCGATCACCAGGCCACCGATGTACACCGCGAGGTAACCGTTGCCTTTCAGGAAATAGGTGGCCGAGAAGATGAAGATGCAGAAGGTTAACACCATGATCGGGTATACCGAAGCATTGTCGATATGCAACTTGTTGATCAGGTAAACGGAAAGCTTTCCCAGGGCATAACCCGCCACCGCCCCGATCACCATCTGCATCAGCAACAGCCCGATCGCTGAAGCATAATCCGGCTCGGCACCCATCTTGATCAGTTCGATGAAGGTGATGGTGAGTATGTACGCCATGGGGTCGTTGCTTCCGCTTTCCAACTCCAGCATTGGCCGCAGGTTGTTCTTCAACCGGAGGCCGCGCGAACGAAGTATGGAGAATACCGAGGCGGAATCGGTGGATGACATGGTTGATGCCAATAGCAATGCGGTGGTGAGCCCGATCGCAGCACCCGGCACCGTGCTTTCCAGCAGCCACCAGATGATCACGCCGGTGAGCATTGCGGTAAGGAAGACCCCCAGCGTAGCCAGTACGATGCCCTGCGCTATCACCGGCCTTATATCGGCGAACTTCGTGTCCATACCACCGGAAAAGAGAATGATGCACAGCGCCACCGTGCCGATGATCTGCGCGATCTGGATGTTCTGGAACTGGATGCCGAAACCATCACTGCCGAAGAGCATGCCCACGGACAGGAACAACAGCAAGGCCGGCACGCCGAAGCGATAGCCGGCCTTGCCGGCCAGGATGCTCAGGAAGAACAGGATGGAAATGACCAGCAGTACTACCTCGATCGAAAATCCCATCGCGCTAAAGGTAAGACCGGCGCACCTTTTGAAGGAGCGCGAACGATCCTGGAAGGAAGTGTCTACTTCACCAACTTCACGTCCACAGCTTCGGGGCCTTTGCGCCCGCTCTGTGTTTCGAAGGTCACCTTGTCGTTCTGCTTGATCGGGTGCATCAAACTGTTGGCGTGAACGAAGATGCTCTCCTGCGACTTCAGGTCGCGTATGAAGCCGTAACCTTTCGAATCATTGAAGAAGGTGACCACGCCGGAACGCACGCGATCGGCGGGATCTTCCTCGGCGCGCTTGGGAACGCCCAGTTCGATCTCCTCGGCATTCACTTCCTCCCGCTTCCTGTTGGGGTCGGGCGGGGTGCTGGTGATGTTGCCGAATTCGTCCACATACGCGAGCATGTCCTCGAACGACTTCTTTCCGCCCTGTGCCTTGCGCTCCTCCTTGCGCTCGGCCTTCTCGCGTCTTTTCTTTTCCTGGTTCTTTTGCCTTTCCTTCTTGCTGAAACTATCCATGCGGTTACGCTTCGTATCTTATGGGATCGATGGCCACCTTCAGTGATGGACCATGCCTTCCTTTTCGCCCATGAAGATACGGCTTGGCATGTTACCGATCGCCATCCTTATATATCATGGCATTAATTTCGAAGAAAAGGCGGGTATTCATCAACTTATCGAACGATCGAAAATGGGTATCAGAGAGGAAGGCAAATACATAGTCGGCGACGCCACGAAGGACATCACGTTCACCGCATCACGAACCTTCGCCACCGGGCAGGAAGCGAAGGAAATGTTCAGGCTCTCGATCGAAAGATTGTTCGCGGTGGATCGCTGGACCGATCTGCCCGGGATCTCATCACGATTCGAACTGCATGATGAGGATGGGGAGAAAAAGGAGGCGGCCCGCCCCAAAGTGGGCGATCACATCAAGATCATTCTTCCGGGTGTGCCGCTGGATAACTGGGTGGCCGTAACCGAAGTGAAGGAAAGGGATGGATCGGCGGAATTCACCGTAAGCCCGTGCAACGATCCAAAGGCCACGGGTGAGGAACGCAAGCAGATCAAGCATTTCTTCGCCGCCGGCGCCACCAGCACCTTCAAGGTCGAATTGGAAGGCCGCACCATCAACGCTTGGGAGATCGGCCGCAACGAAGGGATCAACAACAAGGGAGAGGAAGCTGGTGCGCGAAAAGTGGTGAACACGCTGATCGCTGAGGGCGGTTGGGCCGGATTCCAGCGGTTGCAATGGGAAAAGCTAACCAACTACCTGGTGCACCGATCAGACATCGAAGAATAGTTCTGTTGAGGGAGAGCCAGGCTTTCTGGAAAGATGTGTTCAGTCATCATCGGGGACTGAAATTGGAGATCAATTCAACAAACTGCTCTCGCCCCAAAAGAAGCAGCGCTCCGGAAAGGCCAGTTCAGCCGCCGCAAAACCCCGGTGATCGGAATACACCCTGATGCCGTGATCCTCCAGATCGGCATCATCATTCTCCCACGCATTATGGAAGCCGATCAACATGCTCAAGATCCAGGTACGGGCAAGGCGGGCCATCGGCTGCAAAGGTACGCCGGCATCAGAACGCATTGCCTTCAGCGCAACGAAAGGATCACACTGTGATCCGAATGATCGGAAAGGCTGTCCAGCAAAAAAGCGATCCGCTTCTGCCATTCCAATTGCTTATCCCGGACCAAGGAATGATCGGTCTCGCGTTCGTAATCGCGCTGCATCATTTGCTTCTCCTTAAAGATCCGATCGAACACACGATCCACATCCTCGTTCAGCGATTCCGCGTTGATCGGCGCCGTCTCCAGCAATTCCTTCCGCAGCCGACGTGCATGGTATTCGGCGATGTCGAAATGCCCTTGTTCGTGTACAAGGATCTGCTGGTTGCGGTTCTGTGGTTTCACCCAGCTTCCGTCGGTCATCAGTTCGGTTGAGATGATCAGTTCGATCGCATCGGCACTTTCCAGCGGACCCTGGCGGATGCTCATGTCGATCTTGGTGAGCGCGGCGTATTTGCTGTCCGCATCTGGCTTGCCTTGGAAATGATCCCACGTGAGTTCGTAGCCCGGCACCCAAAGCAGCCGTTGTGTTCTGCCGGGTTCCTTGATCGGCGCAAGCAATGCAAACAGTAAAAGGATCGATCCGAAGTAGCTCACGAATGCATAACGCTGCCGACCGATCTTTCGCATGGATCGATCACTTCGATCGAGCAAAGTACCTTCGCCGTTCTGGCGCAGATCGCCAGCAGATCTGGAAATGGGATTACTCGAAGGAAAAACAGCCCTGGTGACCGGCGGATCGCGCGGGATCGGGCGTGGTATCGTTGAACGGTTCCTCCAGGAAGGCGCCGACGTGGCATTCACCTACGTAAGCAGTCCGGAAAGGGCCAATGCCGCAGCGGCAGACATGATGGCCGCCACTAATCGGAAAGTGCTCGCGATCCAAAGCGACGCAGGCGATTTCAATAGCGCGCAGGCTGCGGTGGATCAGGTGGTGAACGCCTGGGGAAAGCTCGATATCCTGGTGAACAATGCGGGCATCACGAAGGATCAACTGCTGATGCGCATGAGCGAAGAGGATTTCGATGCTGTGATGAACACCAACATGAAGAGCGTGTTCAACATGACGAAGGCGGTGATGCGCACCATGCTGAAGCAGCGCAACGGAAGCATCATCAACATGAGCAGCGTGGTGGGCGTGAAGGGGAATGCCGGCCAGGCGAACTACGCGGCGAGCAAGGCAGCGATCATCGGCTTCACGAAAAGTGTAGCGCTGGAACTTGGCAGCCGCAACATTCGCAGCAATGCGATCGCGCCGGGCTTCATCGAGACCGAAATGACCGGAGCGCTCGATCAGAAAGTGGTAGAACAATGGCGCGAAGGCATTCCATTGAAACGCGGCGGAACGCCACAAGATGTGGCCAACGCCTGCGTTTTCTTTGCCAGTGATCTAAGCTCGTATATCACCGGACAGACGCTTCACGTTTGTGGAGGGATGCTTACTTGAAGTCGTGAGTCTTGAGTCGTGAGTCGGAAGTCCACTCTCCTCACGACTTCCGACTTCCGACTTCCGACTGCATCTGCTAACTGCCCCAGCCCCTACCTACTGACCCATGAACCTCACCACCGTCCATAGTCTCTGGCTGGCGCCGCTTTGCGTGCTGCTGGGGATCTTTCTGGCGTGGTTGCTTTACCGGCGTGCGAGCGCGAAGGATGGTTTCGATCGGAAACTGGCGCTTGGGCTCGGTGTGATCCGTGCGCTGGCGATCGCGATAGTGGCCTTCCTGCTGCTTGAACCGATGGTGCGCATCATGGTGCGCGAAGTGCGAAAACCTGTCGTGGTGATCGCGCATGACGGGAGTTCCTCGCTCACCTCGGCCGGTGATACCGCGCTGTTGAAGGAAAAGTATCCTGCCGATCTGCAACAGCTTGCCGATCGGTTGAGCGAAAAGTTCGAGGTACGTGGTTTCACGTACGGACAGGAAGTGCGCGAAGGGCTCCACTTTGATCACGGCGATGCGCTCACGGACATCAGCCAGCTTTTCCGTGAGATCCACGATCGGTTCAACGGACCGGATCTGGGCGCGGTGATCATCGATGGTGATGGGATCTACAACCGTGGGCGTGATCCGAGGTTGGATGCTGAAAGACTTACGGTTCCGATCCATGTGATCGCGCTGGGCGATACCACGGTGCGTCCCGATCTGGTGTTGCGTGCGGTGGAGCATAACCGCATCAGCTATTTCGGCAATGAATTCCCATTGCTCGTACGGGTTGAAGCGCGCCACTTGCGCAACGCGCGCACCCGTGTTTCCGTGATGCAGGGCGGAAAGGAATTCGCTGGGCAGGATCTTCCCGTCACCGGCGATCCGTTCTTCACCGATGTTCCCTTCAATATAAAGGCGGAAAGGCCCGGAACGCAACGCTTCACGGTGATCGTGCGGCCGGTTGAAGGGGAGGCCACGGAAGTGAACAACCAGCAGGACATCCATGTGGATGTGCTGGACGACCGGCAGAAGATCTTGTTGCTGGGCGCTGCGCCACATCCCGATCTAGGCGCGATCAGGCTGGCGCTCGCCGGACTGGAAGGTTACGAAACGGAACTTGCGTTCGCTGCTGACTTCTCAGGCAACATCGAGGATCGTGATCTGGTCATTCTTCACCAGCTTCCATCGCTGAAGCAGAATATCCAGCCATTGTTGCAACGTGCTGCTGCGCGCAACATTCCGATCTGTTTCATCCTTGGCCAGGGCATGGACTTCAATGCGTTCAACGCGATCGGAAGCGGCGTGCAGGTGACCGGCCACCGCCCTGCGATCACCGATGCGCAGGCGGCCGTTGATCGCGATTTCTCGTTGTTCACGATCGAAGAGGAACAACAACGCGCGATCGAGCGGTTCCCACCGTTGCAGGTGCCTTTCGGCCAGTATGAACTGGGCCGCGCTGCCACCGCTTTGCTCAACCAACGGATCGGTGTTGTGCGCACTGAATATCCGCTGATCGCTTTCCTTCAACAAGGGGAGCGGCGCATGGCCACCATAGCTGGCGAAGGCCTGTGGCGCTGGCGGCTGGCCGATATGCAGCTGAACCAGAAGCACGAGAATTTCGATCGGTTGATCCACAAGATGGTGCAGTTCCTTGCATTGAAAGTGGACAAGAACCGTTTCCGCGTGGAACATCCGCCGGAATTCGCTGAAAACGATCCGATCATTCTCAACGCCGAATTGTACAACGCCACGTACGAACTGGTGAATACGCCGGAAGCAACGATCGTGCTGAAGGATGAGGAAGGCCGCGATTTTCCGTACACCTTCAGCCGCACGAACAACGCCTACCGGCTTGATGCGGGCCGCTTGCCGCCAGGGCATTATACCTGGCGCGCAGCAACGGAATTGCAAGGCTTGAAGTACACGGCGGCAGGTGAATTCATGATCCGTGAATTGATGGCCGAGCAGGTGAGCACCGTTGCCGATCATGGGCTTTGGGCGGATATCGCTGCGCGCACCGGCGGATCGGTGGCTCCTCCAGCGGATCTGGCCCAGATCGAAAATTCACTTCTCGAACGGCCTGACCTTGTTTCGCGATCCTACTCGCACGCCAGTTTCACCGACTTGATCGGGTTGCGCTGGCTGTTCTTCGTTCTGCTCGCTTTGCTCACTGCGGAATGGGCCTTGCGCCGGCGCAACGGAGCGTATTGATCGGTTCGCGATCTTCGTTCCCGCATGGGGATCTTTTCAAGGAAGCTGCTTTGGTCGCTGGTCACGCTGGTGATGCTTCTGATCGCGCTCTGGATCTTTCGCATACCTCTACTACGCGCTACCGGAAATTTCCTGATCAGTTCCGATCCGCTTGTACCCGCCGATGCGATCTATGTGCTGGGCGGTGCTTCGCTGGATCGCGGAATAGCTGCTGCGGATCTGCTGAACGAAGGGATCGCTCCGATCGCGTTCTGCCTTGGCGAGTTGGTGCCTCAATCACTGGAAGGCGAGGGGCTCGATATTCCGGAAGGTCAGCTGATCGCGAACGTGATGCTTCGCGCCGGCGCCGATCCGCAGAAGGTGAAGGTGATCCGTGAAGGAACAAGCACATGGGAGGAATCCGAAGCGATCCTGGAGCATGCGATCGGAAACGCGTACGATACGATCATGGTCGTTTCCACCGACTTCCATTCACGCCGCGTGGGCATGGTGTTCAGGGATCGGTTCAGGAAGAAGGGGATCAAGGTCCTTGTGCATGGCGCACCATCTTCGGAATATGATAGCCAGCGCTGGTGGAAGAGCGAAGAAGGCCTGATGATGGCGAACAACGAATACGTGAAGCTGATCTATTATTGGATGAAGTATTGATCCGAAACGCTCCTGCAAGGCGGCGTTAAAGAACGCGAGTCGTTAAGGCGTATCAGTAAGGGTTGGGCGAATTCCTGTCAGGTCGCGGCTGCGGTTGCAAGGCCCGGCCATCGATCCATCGGCTATTTACTCGATCATGGGATATTGAACATTGGCTATTCATCAATCCCGAAGGGCCGGGGCTTTCCACCTTCCCCGCTTACGCCGATCTTATGGGGCTGCGCGAGTTTCTTCCTGTCTTCGATCGAAGATCTGTGAGTTAACGTTTGGCAGCTACTTGCAGTTTTTTGCTATATCAAGTTACGCATTTGAGCGCTAACCCGCAAAAAATTGCTAGTAGGTGCTGTTAGCTGTCTGCCAGCCGCACACAGTTTTATTTTAGTTGTCCACTTGAGTGTCCATAATTTGTCGCATGAGAATAAAGGAAAATTTTACTCCTTCTTTTTCGGTTAGAATGTCTTTAAGATAAATTTTTTCGTCACCCTGATATTGGGAAGGAAAATTAATTGATAAGTATGTCATTGTTTTTTTGTCCGCCTCCCAAAAGCGATATTTTACTTGCGGTTTGCTTTTATATTTTTCTAAGAACTTGTCAATTGTCTGACTGGGTTTTCTTTCCCAATTAACTAAATTCTTTGTTATGTAAACTTCGTCCCAAGTTGTAAAGAAAGGAAAATGCGAAATTACATTTCTAAAAAACTTGAATAATTCGCTTCCGATTTCGGCCTCCATTGGTGGTCGCGCAGTTTTTAGATGCTCAAGAACATGTTTGATTGGCTCATATTTGAGGAGTTCCGTGTAAATTGAAAAACCATCTTTTAGATGGGAAAATCTAAAAGCGTTTGGCTTTTCCCAAAATTCATCCTTCATCACTTCGTCAAAAATGTCATAGAATCTGTTATAAGAAAGATTCAAGAACTCTTGCTCGGCTTTATTTGGTTTTAAATGTGATGTGTCCATTTTTTGCAATGTAATTTTGGACTTACACAATTTTCAAATGCTTAACTAAAATCTTTTCTACTTCGTCAGGAGTTAAGTTGTCGAAGTCACCACCAGGTGTGTAGGGAAATTTGTCAGAGGTTGGAGGATTTTCTAAAGAAACGAAAAACCTATTGTCTGTATTACCGTTGTCGGTGATATAAACAGTGTATTGCTTTGTCTTGTCGGCTAAACCGATTGCCGTATTGTCACCGTCCCAATAGTCCGTAAGAACAATATTTGTCGAACCATATTTGCTTAAAAAATGGTCTGTCAGTTTTTTTATTTGTTCGGTCTTTTGTTCCATTGTCAGAATGATAGTCTTTAGGTCGATGTCCGGCTGGTTACCCCTAACTGTGGGTTGTACCAGATCTAGGGTTTTATTTCACTATTCGGCATGTAAAGCCCAACTTTTCGTCCCGATCAAATCGCTTCGATCTGCGGCAAGTATTGCGAAGTTGGCGAAATTTCCGATCGAAGCACAGTTCACCTTCGCTCACTACCGATCGGCGTAAGTGGCGCAGCCGGAAAGCCCGCAAGCGACCGTAGGGAGTGTGGACTTGCAGGCCCTTCGGCTTCGCTCAGGATGAACTCCGAAACGACCGGACCGGAATTCGCCCAAATAGAAGGCTGAAGGATGAGGGCTGAAGGCTGAAGGCTGGAGGATGAAGGCTGAAGGTTGAAAGCTGAAGGCTAAAGGCTGAATATGATGGATCGAACGGTCGCCTTACCGCTGCACAACCACGCGCTTCACTGCGCGTTGCCCTTCGGCCGAAACTTCGAGCAGGTAAACACCTTCGGCCACGCCGGCAAGTTCGATCTGCACCATGCGATCAGCGCCGCCCAACTCGCGGGTTATGATCTGCCGGCCGAGGCCATCAAGCAGGCTGTACCGATCGATGGCTGCTTCACTTCGAAGGTTGAGCGTACCGTTCGCCGGGTTGGGGAAAACCTCGATCCGATCGGAAAGGCCCATTTCTTCGATCGAAACCCCGATCAGGCAGAATACATCGGTATTGCCATCGCCGTAGTTGCCATCGTTGATCGCGAAGATGTGGCCGTCGCCGTTGTGGATCGAATAGCTTCCATCCTGATCGGGGCCGCAGCAGATGCCATCACCGAATTCATCGTAGATATTGAAGGTGTAGCAGCCATTGGAAAGGCAGAGCGGAATGATCAACGTGTCACCGTTCAGGCCGTTCGCATATGGCCCGCCTTCGTAGAGCAGTGTGGTATCCTCGCTGGTGAGTTCCCATGTGATGTCCGTTCCGTAGTCATCCAGAACAAGTTCCAGGACCACATCCTCCACAGGATAGTTCACGGTGAACTCATGCGTCCACGCATCGTTCTCTTCCACTTGATCTTGTTCGCCGTTGGGCGAATTCGTTGCGATCACCAGCGTGTGTTCGCCCGGTGGAACGACCATTTCGGGCAATTGGAAATTCACGGTCTGGCCTGGCATCAAGCTGCCGTTCCAGGTCTCGAGCAAAGGGATGCCTCCTTCCAATCCGTAGTTCACGATCATTGTGGTGATCACTTCATCGCCGTTGTTCTTCAGGGTTACATGCGGTGTGATCGTGGTGTCGCCGCAGATCAGTTCCGGCACGTTGGTGATCGAGGTGCAGGCGGCATCAACGAAAATGTCGGGGATCTGATCGCTCAGAAGACCATCCAGCGTGTCGCCGCAGCTACCCAGGTAGGGTTCGAGCAGCGGCCAGCTGATATCGAAGCGGCCGTAATGATCATCGATGCTGTTGCCGCACGCCGCCTGCCCGCCAAAGAGCTGGCCCACCAATCTTCCATCCTGGTTCCAAAGCCCGCTGCCTGATGAACCCGGTTCGGTAGTGCCTTCATCCCACACCAGCACGTTCCATGTCTCAGCTGCAGCCATTTGTCCGGCCACAACAGGATTGAATGAACGCGAGATCTTCTTGATATCGCCGGCCGGATGATGGATGCCGGTAACTGAATCCGCCGGAGTGGCTGACTTATCCCAACCACTATAGAACACGTTGTAATCGTCCGGCGGCCTGGTGTTGAGTTCCAGCAGGGCCACATCCGTGCCGCCACTGTTCACGAGAAGTGATGCGCCGGAAACCGTCATGTTCATGGGGCCGTTCTCCGTTGGATCACATGTGGGGCTGTCCCAATTGAAGCGGAACACCCAGGTTGAAACGTCGGTGCCCAGGCAATGATCGGCGGTGAGGAAATACGGTGTGGTATCGTTCGCGCAATTGTTCAGCAGGGTGCCGGTGCAATAGCCGCCACCCGCATCGATCAATGCCACCGCACGGATCTGGTCGCGCCATTCATCGCCCTGCGGACAGATCACGTTGATGTTGCAGGCCCCGCTGTCGCCGAGATCACGCTGAAGTTTGAGGACATCGCGGTAGGCATGTGTAACGCGGCCGATCGCCAGCGAGCCTTCACCGAGCACGGCGGCAGGTTCGAAATATTCAATCGTGATCCGATCACCGGAAAGGTGATCGGTGGCCAGCACGGTTCCACCGCTCGATCCAGCCATGTATGCCCCGCGCTGTTCCCCGGCTTCATTGTACAGGAACACGAGCCCGCCGTGGGGTACCACGAATTCACTGAAGACAAGCCCGATACTGAACGCTTCAGGACATTCGAGCGCCAGTCGCCAGATCCGATCGCCATTCGGCAATTCGGTCCACGTGCCAGCATCCATTGTAAAATTCACCTGGTGGTTGAATCCGAAGCGATATGGGCCTTCGATCCCTTGCGCGATCCGCGCTTCATCTTCGGCGATCATGGCCGCAGCATCCACGGCGGGCATGCGATGAACAACCGGTGACGGAAGCTCCGGGCCACGCTCCATCAAGCCGAACGCCCGGCCGCCGAAAGCGATCTGTGCATGCGCAGTAATACCGCTGATCAAAGCTGCGGCGAAGGCGATCGGCCGGGTGAGGGATCCCATTTTTATTGACTTGAGCGGTGAATATACGCGCTTCGGAATTAGCGGAACAGCGTGTTATTTCGTAATGGAGATGCGTTGCGTCGCGCGGAAGTTCACGCCTGTCATTTCCACCAGGTAGATCCCTTCATGGAGGTACGAAAGATCAAGTGCCACGCGCTCCTGCGAAGCAAACCGATCCGTACTTACGAGCCTTCCACTGGCATCGAGGATCCTCAATTCAAGCACCGATGGCGCACCGGCGGGGATCTGAACGGTGATCTGTCCTGTGCTCGGATTCGGATGGATCAGTAGTGTTGAGTTCGATCTTTCCACGACCGAAGTGGTGATGGGGTAACCCTGCAGTTGCGTGCCGCAATCACCCAGCCAGGTATCGAGCTGGTTGTAACTGATGTCGAAACGGCCATAGTAATCGTTCACATTGTTGCCGCAGCTTGCCTGGCCGCCATAGAGCTGGCCAACGAGCAGGCCGTCCTGGTTCCAGAGACCGCTGCCCGAAGAACCCGGTTCGGTGGTACCATCCTCCCACGAAGCGATGCGCCAGCATTGCGCACCACCGAAGCTCGCTGCAGTTGCCGTTCCCTCATCGAAGCTGATCTTCTTGATGTCGCCGCTCGGGTGATGGATCGCCGTTGAGCTTGTTGATGGCGTGGAGGAGCGATCCCAGCCACTGTAGAACACATCATATGATGCCGGTGGGGGCGTGTTCAACTCCAGCAAGGCCACGTCGGTGCCGGCACTGCTGGTCTTCAAGGTAGATCCCGAAACGGTCTGGTTCGTTGGTCCGTTCTGGTTCAGGTTGCACACCGGGCTTTCCCAATTGAAGCGATATACCCAGGTCGACGGGTTGCCACCAAGGCAATGGTTGGCGGTAAGGAAGTAAGGTGTACCGTCCTGCGCACAGTTATTGATCAGCTGGCCCGTGCAGAAACCGCTGCCGCCAGTGGTTATGATCGCCACCGATCGGATCTGGTCGCGCCATGGATCGCCCACCGGACAGATCACATTGTTGTTGCAGCTTCCACTATCACCCAGGCCGCGCATCGAGTTGAAGATGTCGCGATAAGCGTGGGTCACCTGTCCGATCCGCAAGCTTCCCATGCCGTGCAATTCCGCCGGTTCGAAGTATTCGATCGTGATCCGATCGCCTGCGATCTGAGTGACGCCTAGCACAGTTTCACCGGGATTGCTTCGCTCATCAAAGGCACCCAGGAATTCCTCATTTGTGTACACGAACACCTGCGCCCCCTCCGGCACCACGAAGTCGTGGAATTCGAAGTTGATGCTGTAGGCTTCTGGACATTCGATCGACAGGCGCCACACCCGATCACCATTGGAGAATTGGTGCCAGATGCCACTGTTGTGCAATCCCAGATCCACCGCGTGGTTGAAGCCGAAGCGGTACGGTCCCTTCTTTCCATCAGCGATCCGCGCTTCATCCTCGGCGATCAATGCCGCGGCATCGACATGCGGTAAAGTAACACGCGGTGCTTCCGGAAGGAGCTGGGGGTGTGTATGACCCAGAGGGCGGCCGCCGAAGGAGATCTGTGCTGAGCAGAAAGTGGTAAGGAGCGTGAATGCGAGCGACGAGGAAAGAGTTCTCATTTGGGGATGGACGTCTTGAACTGGGACGTTCCGTTGCGTTGGATCGTGTCCCAATGGTGCCAAAATTATCCACGAATGCCGCCTCCCCGCGTGCGATCCTTCAGGTTTTGCTTGGAGAGCTTTTGGTTGGGATGGACGTTGGAAGGATGGTGGTAGGGGGTGATGGATCAAGGGCCTGAAGTAAGTTTAAAAGGAAGAAACATATGAATGGCCATACATATGTTATCTTTAAGATATGACAGATCTTCAGGCTGAACTTAACCAATGTCTTTTCCATTGTTCATCGGCGCTATACCGTTGGCTGGGAAAACTGGCCGATGAAAACTTCAAGGAGGTTAACCTGACATCAACACAAGGCTTTATATTGATCGTATTGAAACAGGCACCAGGAATTTCAGTCATGGACCTTGCAGAGACCCTTCAACTGGATCAAAGCACGATCACCAAAGCCCTTGATCGTATGAAGGATAAGGGTTTGATCTGGCGGGAGATCAAAGGACGAAGTGTGGAGATCTTCGCAACTGATCATGGGATCAAGAAAGAGGCGGATGCTTTGGCAGCATGGAAAAAGCTTCAGTTCTCCTATGGACAGATCACAGGAGCGGCACATGCACGCGCAGTGGCTGGATCGATCGAAGTGGTCTTGAATGACCTAAGGGAATTCCGGTCAAAGTGACAGGGAAGTGACCCGGACATATGTATGGCCATTCATATGTCAGTGAACGCAGGTTCTATCTCTGAACCCAAACGCCGATCCATCCTGACCCTTCCTTTCACTTCGCCACCTTCTCCCGTTCCTCCTTCAACTTCCGCATCGCAAAGAGCTCGTCGCGCAGCTGCGCCGCCGCGATGAAATCCATTTCTTTCGCCGCCTTGCGCATCTGCGATTCCAGGATCTCCAGGTTCTTGTCAAGCTGATCGGCACTCATGTACTGCACCACGGGATCGGCCGCGAGGCTGAGTTCCTCCGGTTCCACATAAGCGCGTTTTCCCTCCTTGTCGTGGATGTCGATCACTGCGGTCTGGCGCATCACATCGGCGCGGTCGCGTTTGATCTGCGTGGGCGTGATGCCATGTTCTTCGTTGTACGCCACCTGTTTCGCGCGGCGACGATCGGTCTCGTCGATCGTGCGCTGCATGCTTTCGGTGATCCCGTCGGCATAGAAGATCACCAGGCCGTTCACGTTCCGCGCCGCGCGGCCAGCGGTCTGG
This sequence comes from Bacteroidota bacterium, assembly GCA_023430945.1. Taxonomy (GTDB): domain Bacteria; phylum Bacteroidota; class Bacteroidia; order Flavobacteriales_F; family PHOS-HE28; genus PHOS-HE28. The sequence goes on along the minus strand of JAEYYE010000138.1, from coordinate 101 downwards.
GTTAGCGATCGGTTGCTGCGCAGGAAACCTTCCTTATCCGCATCGATCACCGCCACCAGGCTCACCTCGGGCAGATCGAGCCCTTCGCGCAGCAGGTTCAC
>JAEYYE010000225.1 GCA_023430945.1 Bacteroidota bacterium | reverse complement strand
GCCATACATGCGGCCAAATTCAGCAACTCTGGCGATCTCCTTTGGCAGAAAGAACACCGGCGGGAACGCTACATCCATTGTGGTTATGTGGATCCAATAGCCCGTATTTCGGATACAGGTTTTGTTGCGAGTATGACAGAATTCGGAGGCGATGTACCCAATGCAACTTACCTCTATTGGTACAATGCTGAGGCAGATACCATCAGGACCCGCTTTCTTAAATCAGACAGTTTATTTGCTGAGGGTACTCATGCCACTCATCAACTGATCGCGCTGTCCGATGGAGGATTTCTGCATTGTGGCTGGTGTGCAGGATACCCAAGTGGAACCGAAAGCTGTATTACTAGAGTCGATAGTGCAGGTGGTATCCTTTGGGATAAAAATTATCCTCAAGCTCGCAATATTTTCAATGCAACCGAACTGCCCGACGGCGGCTTCATACTAGGAGGAAACAGGAATAGCGATCAAAACAAAGCTGTCATCATCCTCACCGATAGTATGGGCAACGCACAGTGGACACGCTATCATGGATCGTATTCCATTACTGGTGGAAATCAAGCGCTTTATAATATTGATGGTAATATTCTGATGCCTGGAAGTTGGAAACAAGATCCCAATGCCACTGTTTACGATAGATGGTCCTCTTTGTATAAATATTCATCTACAGGAGTACCACTTGATAGGAAAGACTACTTTTTCAGTTATGATGCAACCGCTGTCCATATACTGCCAAAGGATGATACCAATTTCTGGCTTGTTGGCGGCATGTACCAATACGGAGTGGATCCAGATGGAGTATTGACGCTTTGGGAACTTGACGAGAACCTGGATTCACTTTGGATGCGTCGCTATTGGCATTATGCATCGGATGATGCTGTAAGTGCGGCGTATAGTATCCGTTCGACCAGTGACGGTGGTTTGGTGATGTGTGGAATGACGCGCCAAGGAGTACTTGATACACTTCCTTACTTGCAAAGCAACTGGCTGATCAAGCTCGATGAGCACGGTTGTCTTGTTCCGGGCTGTCATACGGTGGGTGTTACTGAACATGTCTTGGGGCTCTATGAATTCTTCAGTGTTTCCCCAACCCTGCGCAACAAGGCAGCAGCATTAGCATCGCGTTTGAACCACCCGAGGACCTCAAAGTGAATGATGCTTTACGGCTGGTGGTGCAAGATGCACTAGGCCGCATGGTGCATGAGGAACAAATGGACGGTTCAATGCATCAATTGTCGGTATCGCTGGCACCATCACTTTATTATATCCACCTGACTAATGGAGCGCGTTGGCTGGCGGGTGCGAAGCTGGTGGTGGAGTAGAACAAAAGGCCGCAGGGTCCCGAAGACGGAGACCCTGCGAAGGTTTAGGTTGGCTCGCCGAGGCCAATCTGGTGATCGAATAAGTTCCGATCATCTCTACGATCTAGTTTCCTACATGATCGACATCATTTACGTTCATTCGATCTAATTGCCATATTTGATGCACCGAACGATCAACCCATGAAACACTTGCCCCTTTGTTTTGCAGCCATCGGCGTTGCCCTGCTATTGAATTCCTGCGGCATGAATTACGCCGCGATGCTCAACGAGAACCAGCATTCCACGCAGGTGCAACTATCCTCCAACAACTTTCGCGTGGTGGATCGGATCCATGGGAACGCCGGTGTGCCGTACATCCTGGGCTTCGGCGGAATGAACAGGAGCCAGTTGTACGAGCAGGCGTATTCCGCGATGTTGGAGAAAGCAGCGCTGAAGGATGCTTCACGCGCGATCGTGAACGTGGTGACCGAGGAACATGTGGGTGGAGTGCCGCCGTTCTATTTCAAGCGCACAGTGACCGTGAGCGGCAACGTGATCGAGTTCACCCGCTGATCGGGCCTACTCTGCCACCGGCCAACCCGGCGTGCTCCAGATCGCATAGCCGCCAGCACCGTCGTCGCTGATCAAGTAGGCTTCCACTTCCCTGTTCTGGCCAAGCCAGCTCTTGGCTTCGTCCGGTCCCATTACAAGGAGCGCCGTGGCCAGCGCATCAGCGATCGCGCAATTATCTGCGATCACCGAAACACTCAGCAGGCGGTTCATCGCAGGTTTTCCTGTTCGTGGATCAATGGTGTGGCCGTAGCGCTGGCCATCCACTTCGATGAACTTGCGGTAATTGCCGCTGGTGGCCATGCTACGATCCTGGAGCGGTACTAAAACCTGTTGCTGGTGCTCCCCTCCTTCCACTGGCTTGTCGATCTGGATCGTCCACGGGGTGCCGCGATCGTTCTTTCCACGCGCACGCACTTCACCGCCGATCTCCACCATGTACGCTTCGATCCCGCGCCGATCGAGAAGTGAAGCGACGAGATCAACGGAATAACCTTGTGCGATCCCGTTCGGATCGAATTGCACGCCCGGATCGGACTTGACGTAGGTGATCTGCGGCGGCACCTGAACCTGTTCGCGCCAGCGGCCATCGATCGCGATCTTGTCCATTCCGATCAGGCTTTTCAAGCTATCGATCGAAGCGGGATCCAGATCCCTCTTCCCTTCACGCCCCATGAACCAGGCTTTCACCAGTGGAAGCACGGTTGGATCGAACGCGCCATCGGTTCTGCGCCACAATTCTTCGGAAAGTGAGACCATCGTGCGGAAATGCACATCATCGCTGACGAACGTATCGGCTTCATTGAAATGCGAAACGGTGCTTTCATCCACCCAAAGACTGAGCGATCCATCGATCACCGTGAAAAGGCTGTCCATTGATCCGCTCAGATCCCGCTGCAGGGAATCGATGTATTTGATCGTGAACGTGGTGCCTTGCGTTTCGCCCTTCAGCGTCATCAGATCATCCGATACGGAACGATCCCGATCGCAACCGATCAATAGCAGCACAGCGCCGATCCCAATGAGAAAACCCCGCAAGTAGCGGGGCTTCTTATTATCTGATCCTCTGATCATCTGATCTTCTGATCGGCGTTATCCCCCGAAATCATCGAAGCTCACGTTCTCTTTCGGCACGCCCCAATCATCCACCATCTTCAGCACGGCGGCGTTCATCATCGGCGGGCCACAGAAATAGAATTCGATATCCTCGGGCGCTTCGTGCTTCTTGAGGTATTGATCGATCACCGCCTGGTGAACAAAACCGGTGAAGCCATCGCCCATTTCATCATGGATATCCTTCTTCACTTTCCAGTTGTCCTGCGGAAGTGGCTCGCTCAGCACGACGAAGAACTTGAAGTTCGGGAACTGCCGCTCGATGTTCTTGAAATGTTCCAGGTAGAACAGTTCGCGTTTGCTTCGGCCGCCGTACCAATAGGTCACCTTTCGGCCGCTCTTCAGCGTATGGAACAGATGGAAGAGATGCGAGCGCATCGGTGCCATTCCCGCACCACCGCCGATGTAGAGCATTTCAGAATCGGTGGGCTTGATGAAGAATTCACCGTACGGACCGCTGATCGTGACCTTGTCCCCCGGCTTCGCATTGAACACGAAGCTGGAACAGATCCCCGGATTCACGTCCATCCAACCGTTCTTCGCGCGATCCCAAGGCGGCGTGGCGATCCGGATGTTGAGCATGATGATGTTGCCTTCGGCCGGGTGGTTCGCCATGGAATACGCGCGGAAGATGGGCTCATCGTTCACCATCTTAAGATCCCACATCTTGTACTTGTCCCACTCGGGACGGAAATCCTGCGGATCGCGGCCTTGGGCCACGAGCTCGGGATGTGCGGTGATGTCGATGTCCTTGAAGTTGACCGTGCAGGGTGGCACATCGATCTGGATGTAACCACCGGCCTCGAACTCCAGGTGTTCACCTTCGGGAAGGCGCACCACGAACTCCTTGATGAAGCTGGCGACGTTGTAGTTGGAAACCACCTCGCATTCCCACTTCTTGATGCCGAAGATCTCCTCGGGCACCTTGATCACCATATCGTTCTTCACCTTCACCTGGCAACCGAGACGCCAGTTGTCCTGTATCTGTTTGCGGCTGAAATATGGGGCTTCGGTGGGCAGGATCTCGCCTCCTCCTTCGATCACCTGGCATTTGCACATGGCGCAGGTACCGCCGCCGCCACAAGCACTGGGGAGGAAGATCTTTTGTTCGCTGAGCGTGGTGAGCAGTGTGCTGCCCGCCTCCACTTCGATCGTTTTTTCGCCGTTGATCTGGATCTTCACCGGACCGCTGGTGGAAAGCTTCGCCTTGGCAAGCAGGAGCAGAGCCACCAACACCAACGTGACAGTGAGGAAAACAATGAGGGTTATGATGATCGTAGGACCCATGCTGCTCAGATCAGAGGGAAATACCCATGAAGGCCATGAACGCGATGCCCATGAGGCCGGTGATTATGAATGTGATGCCCAGGCCGCGGAG
>JAEYYE010000124.1 GCA_023430945.1 Bacteroidota bacterium | reverse complement strand
TCCGGAGGATTGTGAACTGGACTTCGATCTTGACTATGGTTGCACTGGTGATGAAGGTTGGGCGGAAGTTTCCAACATGACCGGAGCCACCGGCTCCACCGCGATCCTTTGGAGTACCGATGAAGTGGAGGCCGATGTGGATGGCCTTGAGAGCGGTGAATACTGGGCCATGGTGACCGATGAAGGCGGATGCTGGGCGAAGCAGTATTTCGTGATCGAATGTGGTGGTGTGGAGGAAGAGCCTTGCCAGCTGCGCACGCAGACCATGGGTGGCTGGGGTTCACCCGGCAATGGCAACAACCCGGGCGCCTACCGCGATGCGCATTTTGATGCAGCTTTCCCCAATGGGCTAACGATCGGTTGCGACAATACCTTGACGCTTACTTCTGCGGAGGCGGTGGAGGAGTTCCTGCCAAGCGGCGGGCAATCGCAGCAATTACCCGAAGGTTCCATGACCGATCCTGGCAACTACAACAACAACCTCGCTGGCCAGTTGGTCGCTCTTACGCTTAGCGTTGGTTTCGACCTGAACGATGCTGATTTCGGCACCGGCGGCCTGCTCGCGGACGCTGTGTTGAACAACGGGACCTTCGAAGGGTGGATGGTGCAACAACTGCTCGATGAAGCGAACCAGTTCATCGGAGGTTGCGGATCCACCTATACCGCACAGCAACTCGGCGGCGCGCTCGCCATGGTGAACGAGAACTTCGTTGATGGCGACACGAACGAGGGCAATGTTGATTGCGCACCGGAAGGTGGTGAGCGCCTGCTGATGGAACCCGGTTCGCCGGTATCGATCCGCACCTACCCCGTACCCGCGGTGAACACGATCAACATCGATGTTACCTCGGACCTTGGTGGTGTGATCGATGTGAAGTTGATCGATGCGTTGGGCCGTACAGTTCTGCAGCGCAACAATGAAGCGTTCAACGCGAACGAGATGCGCACCCTGAACTTCGATATCAATGCGCTGAACAATGGCAGCTACCTGATCCGTGTTGACCAGAACGGCACCACGGTGAAGACCGATCGGATCATCGTCTCGAAATAGACCGACCCCTGAAAAGCCGGAAGGCCACCCGGATCCGGGTGGCCTTCCTTTTTTGGGTCCTTCTAAACGAGCGATCGGCGATCGTGGGCCACCTTGTTGAGCAGGTCGCGGAGCACGGCGATCGCCACCGGTTTGGTGTAATGATCATCGAATCCGGCTTCCATGGCGCGCTGCCTGTCCTCCTTGCGGCCCCAACCGGTAAGCGCCACCACACGCATCGATCGGCCCCAGGGCTCATGGCGCAGGCGCCGGCATACTTCATGGCCATCCATGCCCGGCATACCGATATCAAGGATCACCAGGTGTGGCAGGAAGCCGGCTGCCAGTTCGAGTGCAGCGTCACCATTGCCCGCACACTTCACATCCTGGCCCATCGCCTTGAACAAAAGGCCCAGCGTGTACGCTGCATCCTCATTGTCATCCACAATCATGATCCGGTGTGCCGATGAATTCGGTGCATCGTCCGATCTGTCCGCACCATTGTCTGGTCTCAATATGGCAGGAAGCTTCACGGTGAACGCACTTCCTTTTCCCGGGCCACCGCTCAACACGGAGACCGTTCCACCGTGCATGCGCACCAACCGATCCACGATGCTGAGACCGATCCCCAGGCCGCGCTGGTCGTTCGTCCGCGTTGGATCCGCACGGCGGAACATCTTGAACACATGCGGAAGCCTTTCCGCCGGTATCCCGATCCCATCATCGATCACTTCGATCACCGCATTGGAATTCTCCAGATAGGCCTTCACATGGATATGGCCGCCTGCCGGTGTGTACTTGATCGCATTGTTCAACAGGTTGGTGATCACCTGCGTGATGCGCACAGGATCGGCATTGAGGTAGATGTGCGGCGGGATCACTTCCACCTTCACGAAATGGCCGCTCAGGTCGAGCAATGGTCTCACTGCCTCCTCGGCCTGCGCGATCGCCTCGCGCAGATCGATGTGTTCCTTGCGCAGCTCGATATCGCCCCGGCTGATCCGGCTCACGTCCATCAGATCGTCCACGAGGCGTACCAGGTGATCGAGCTGCCTGCTCATCAGGGGCATGGTCTGCGCGATCACCTTGTCGTCCTTCGGCGCGATCTTCAACAGCTCCAATCCATTGCGGATCGGAGCGAGCGGGTTGCGCAGTTCATGAGCGAGCGTTGCGAGGAATTCGTCCTTGCGGCGATCGCTTTCCTTCAGGGCTTCCTCGGTTCGCTGCAAACGGCCGAAGGCGATCGCGTTCTGCATGGCGATGGAGGCCTGTTGCGCCACCGCCACCAACCGCTCCTGGTCCGTCTGGTCGAAACCTTCAGCACCGCGTTTGTTATGGATCTCGAAGAAACCCAGCACATCACCCTGCCCGGTGAGGATGGGTACCGAAAGCGCCGATCGCACCTTGAACCGGTTGCAGATCTCCCTGGTCACCTGCCGGTCGTTCGAAGTATCGTTTGTGAGGTAGGGCACCTTATTGGTCACCAGCCAGCCTGCCAGGCCCTGCATCGCCGGCCAGCAGTACTCCACATCGACCGGCTTCCCCTTATCGAAGTACCGGTGGCAGAGCATTCCATCCGCTGTGAGCAGACCGGCGCAACCGCTTTCCGCATCCACCAAACGGATCGATTCCTCAACTAGCGCATCGAGCAGCACGTTCAGGTTCAGGCTGGAATTGAGCTTCCGGCTGATGGATAACAATGCTTCCACCGCATCTTCCATGCGGCGGCTGTAGCTCATCTTGAGCGGAGGCCGCTTCCTGCTGACGCCAGACCCTTCCTTTTGCGGTAGATCTTTACTCGACTTCGCCATAATTCTGCATACGTAGCCTTGCAAAATTAAGTCGATCCGAAGCGGTTGCTACACCTCCCGATCCGAACCTAATAACCGAAAGTTCCCAACCATGCCCGTTGCGTGATCACCAGGCCATTGCGAAAGTGTACCATATCGCCCGACCGGTGGATCACCTTCTTGTAGATCACCGGCCGGCCATCCTGCTCGATCACGCGCTCGATCACCACGGCGCCGGCTTCCTTATAGATGCGCTCACCGATCGGCGGCGGCGCCACAACCTTGGCGACCGGCTTCTCCACCGAGCTTTTTTCAGCTTTTTCCGGAGGATCCGGTGATCCTTTCACTTCAATTTTCTTCTCCCCAACTGGATCGATGTTCGCTGTAGCGATCGGCACAGGTGCTGGATCAGTGGGTGGTGCTTTTGAAGGAAGTGCTGTTCTTTCGACCGGAGGTTTCTGCGCAGCCGCTTTCCGATCGCGCTCCTTGATGAAGGCTTCCAGGTCCTGGATCTTCACTTTCGGATGCACATTATACGGCCTGCGCTTTCGCGCCTGCTGGAACACGGCAAGCGCTTCGTCGTATTCGCGACGCTGGAAATGGCCTTCGGCCTCCTGCATCAATCGCTGGAATTCCGCATCGCCGAGCGCATCCTGCTGCTCCTGCTGCGCGATGCGGGTACGCTGCTTCGCGCTTAGTTTGCCAAAGTCCTTCGTGAGGCTGCTATCGCGCTGGGCTTCTACCTGTGCACACAGGGTGAACAGAAGAAGGATCGGTAGGATCGACCGTATATTGAAAAGTCTTTCCAGTTGTTACTTCTTATGGTCCAGAGACTTGTACGCAAACGTAGACTTTCCGTTGCATCCCACATCAACACCTGGAACGTACTTTTCCGATCGGATCCTTCGTTCGTAGGATCAGGAACCATGAACAAGCTGCTCCCCTTCCTCCTGCTTTCCCTGGCGATCGTCTCGTGCACTGGCGATCCGGAGAACGATCCGCAATACCGGCAATATGTTGAGGATGCACGCCTGGCCGAGAAGCGGGTCGCCGATCGGGATTCCACGATCAACGACCTGTTCGGTACGTTGAACAAGATCAGCGAGAACCTCCGCACCATCCGATCGAAACAAGGCCAGCTGGACAAACCATATTGGGGAATGGATGGCGGTGACGACATCGAGCAACGGATCCTCACCGATCTGCAAAGCATCGATTCGCTGATCGAGGTGAACCGCACATTGATGGAAAGGCTGCGCACCAATGCCGAACTGAGCTCCGACGGACTCGGTGAACTGCACCGCACGGTGGCCGACCTGGAACGAACGATCACCGAAAAGGACCAGGAGATCGCACAGATGAAGGAGGAACTCGCGAGCACCAATGCTTCAATGGCCACGATCATTGAAATGTACCGCGATCGCACCCAGCTCGCAGAACAGCAGACCGAGCAACTGAACACGGCGTATTATGCGGTGGGAACGCTGCGCGAATTGCGCGAGAACGGCGTACTGGCGCGCGAAGGTGGATTCGCGGGCATCGGCGGTGTGAACAAGCTGGATCCCGCACGGCTGCCGAAGGATTATTTCAAACGGATCGACCTGTCGGTCGAGAAGGAAATACCGGTGATCGCGAAGAAAGCCACGCTCGTGACCCCGCATCCGGAAGGCAGTTACACGTTCCAGAACGGAGCGGAAAAATTGGTGATCACCGATCCGGAAAAATTCTGGAGCATTTCCAAATACCTCGTGGTGGTCGTGGATCAATGATCCTTTTCATGGCCATGCGAAATACGTCCTGGAACTGATCTTCATCATGGCAAGTCCTGATGCAGATCAGTGAACTGGGACAGCGGCCGGATCAACTTTTACATGTTCGATCCCGATCGCCATGGCCACACATTACAGGATATTTCTTTTCGCGCTTCTTCTCCTATCCCTTCCCGCCCGAGCCACGATCCACGTGGTCTATACCTACAACAACCAGTTCAGCCTGAACCAACCCGGGGAGACCGTGGTCAATACGGTCACCATCAACGTGGGCGATACTGTAAGGTGGATCCGGTTGCAGGGCAGCCACACGACCACTGCCGTGGCCGGCAGTTCCGAGCAATGGAATTCCGATCTGAACGCGACGATCACCCAATTCGAACGACAGTTCAACAATACCGGCACGTTCTGGTATTACTGCATTCCGCACGGAACCGATAATGGCGACGGAACAGCGAGCGGCATGCATGGAAAAGTGATCGTGCTATCTGCTGGAAGCGGTGCATGTTGCATGACCGATGGCACCTGCATGGTCACCGATGCCGGTGGGTGCGCGGGCATGGGCGGAACGTTCCAAGGTGTTGGCACTGCATGCACGCCGAACCCCTGTTCCACAGGACCTTCAACCGTGACACTTCAAGCGGTGAAGGACAATTCGATCTATTCGGAGAACCGTGCGGTGAACAATGGTGCGGGAACGAGCCTTTTCGCGGGGATCCGCCAGAACAACATGCGGCGAAGCATGGTCGCTTTCGATCTGAGCTCTCTGCCTTCCGGGATCGTGATCACTTCCGCGGAATTGAAACTTTCAGCCACGACAGTGAATGGAAGCCAGACCGTTTCCTTAAGTCCGATCAACGCCACCTGGGGCGAAGGAAGCGCTACCGGCACTTTGAACAGTGGTGGAGCC
>JAEYYE010000095.1 GCA_023430945.1 Bacteroidota bacterium | reverse complement strand
TACCAGCTGTCGGCACGGAAGTAATGTGCTTCGGAAAGGTCCTTGCCCGAAGCGATCACTTCGGTGAATTTTTCGATCGCTTCCTCATACCGTTCATCGCCATGAAGGAGAACCGCGATGCTCATGGTGCCGTTCACGATACCGGGTTCCAGGCGGAGCGCCTCCTGCACGTCGGTCAATCCATCGGAATCGCGCGACATCTCGCCTTTGATCACTCCGCGCAACAATAAGGCGCTGGCGAACTGGCTGTTGAGTTGAAGCACTTTGTGAAGATCTTTAAGCGCGGCTTCGTTGTTCTCTTCCGTATAGAGTGCGCAGGCACGATTGTAATAAGCATCCGGATCGGTGGGATCAAGAGCGATCGCCTTGTCCAGATCGGCGATCGCTTCACGGGTGCGCCCTTCGGTGATGTGCAGCGCTGCGCGGCTGATGAACAACCGTGGATCCTTCGGATCGTATTTCTCGGCCTTTGCGTAATCCATCATGGCACCGTGCAGGTTCTCCTGGCGCTGCTTGATGTCACCACGAAGTTTATAAGCGGCTGCAAGGTCCTTTCGCATGGCGAGCGCACTGTCGGCATGGGCCATGGCAGGCTCGAAAGCACCGGTCTCGTAAGCGGCCTGCGCACGGTGCAGGCAGGCCTCGGCATCCTGCTGTGCGAACAACAGGCCAGGCAGCAGCAATACCGTTGAAAGGAAATGGCGAAGCATGCCCAAAGATCGCATAAAATGGGCCAGATCGTCTATAGCACGTGTTCGCGGGCCACTGTCCAGGCCTGGGCCGGTTGATCGAACATCTGCTTCACCTTCGGCCACACCGATCCGAAGACCTCGGAAACGCGATAGTTCTCCAGATCCGCCGGATCGTTCCAATGACTGTATGTGAAGAAGATGCGTGGATCCTTCACATCGTGGAGCAATTCCAGGTGAAGGCAACCCGGAAAGCTGCGGATCTGTGGTTTCCAGTCAACGAAAAGTTCCTGGAAGCGTGTAACCTCTTCAGGTCTGAAAGTCATCTTTACGATCCGTATGATCATGGCATCAGCGGGTGCGATCGAAGAAATCGATCCGAACCGTATCGTTGGTGTTTACGCCGAAGAGCCGCGTCGCGCCGCCGCCCGATCCCTCAACACCCTTGTTCACGGCGATCTCCAGCAACCCGCTCGCACCGAAGAAGGCGACTCGTTCGCCCATGGGCACATCGCCATAGGTGCGGCTTAGCACGGTGATCAGGTCCACGCGCGAGCCGAAATCGATCTGGAACGCACGGCCGCGGCCCACTTCATCGAAAAGCGATCTCTGCACGTTGGTCACCAGGTTCCCATAGGTATCTATATGCACCACTTTTCCGCGAATGCTGGAAGCATCTACCGCTGGCCGGAAACCGATCACTTCCTTTATCGTCACCACCTTCCGGCCGATCACTTCAGGTGTGCCTCCGCGCGCGATGTGGCAGGCGGCCTTCACGAACACGGTCTGTGTCGGAAATGCCACATGATCATCATCCAGCTTCATGGTGATCTCGAACGCCTCGTGCGGTTTGCCATCAAAAAGCAGCGAGAAGATCCCGTTGTCGGCCGCGATGAAATAATGTCCATCGTGCCGCACGATCAGGTGGGGCGTTTGCCCATCGGCTTCGGGATTCACCCCTATTATGTGTATCGATCCGCGCGGAAACGCCGGATAGGCCTGGCGAAGCACGAATGCCGCCTGTGCGGTATCGAACGGTTTTATTAGGTGGGTGATGTCCACGATCCGCGCTTCGGCACATTGTGAGATGATCGCACCTTTCACCGTGGCCACATAATGGTCCTTCAGGCCCATGTCGGTGGTAAGGGTGATGATCGGCATAAGATCGGAAGCGTACGGTGGAAGGAATTACCTTCGGCGTTCCAAAACTAGGATCCACTTTCAAGGCCCTGCGGCCATTATCACAACAGTTATCCCTATACCTTGAGTGAAAAACTGATCCCCATCAACGGCCCCGATCCCGTGGAAGTGCTCGGTGCCAACGACCAGAACCTGCGCTTGATCCGCGGGATCTTTCCCAAATTGAACATCGTTGCACGTGGCGATACCGTGAAGGTTGCCGGCACCGAGGATGATATCGCCCTTTTCGAAGAGCGGTTCAACCAGCTGGTGGAACATGTTTCGCGCTACAACGAGCTTCCGCGGAAAGTGCTCGATGATATCATGGGCAGCGGCGAGAAAGGCGATGGCGCCGAGGATGCCGATGTGCTCGTTTATGGCAACGCCGGTCTTCGGGTGAAGGCGCGCACAAAGAACCAGCAGAAACTGGTGGAGGCCGTGGACGGAAGCGACATGGTGTTCGCGATCGGACCGGCGGGTACAGGCAAGACCTATACTGCAGTGGCACTTGCAGTGAAGGCGCTCAAAGAGCGGAAGGTGAGAAGGATAATCCTAACCCGGCCGGCGGTGGAAGCGGGAGAGAACCTCGGTTTCCTGCCCGGGGATCTGCGCGAAAAACTCGATCCGTACCTGCAGCCTTTGTACGATGCGTTGAAGGACATGATCCCGGCCTCGAAGCTAGCCGACCATCTGGATGAAGGGGTGATCCAGATCGCTCCACTGGCCTTCATGCGCGGACGCACGCTCGATCATGCGTTCGTGATCCTGGATGAAGCACAGAACGCCACGCTTCCGCAACTGAAGATGTTCCTCACGCGGATGGGACGCAGCGCCAAGTTCGTGATCACCGGCGACGTTACCCAGGTGGATCTGCCCGATCGGCAACCCTCCGGATTGATGCCTGCGGTTCACATGTTGCGCAACGTGGAAGGGATCACGGTGATCGAGCTGGATGAACGCGATGTGATCCGCCACGAACTGGTTACGCGCGTACTCGGCGCGTTCCGCGAACTGGAATCGAAGCAGGACGAGCGAAAGGACGGCGCAAGAAAATGACCACGATCGAACAAGGCACTTTGCTTCACTCGCAGCTCGAGCTCAGCGATCTCGATTCGGTCTACCACGGAAAGGTGCGCGATGTGTACCATTTGAAGAACGGCCGCACGATCCTTGTCGCCACCGATCGGATCAGCGCCTTCGATGTGATCCTGCCGCGCGGGATCCCGCACAAGGGACAGGTGCTCAGCCAACTGAGCTGGCACATGTTGCGCGCCACAGCCACTGTTGCACCGAACTGGGCGCTTGCACAGCCCGATCCGAACGTGGTGATCGGTCTTCGTTGTGAAACCGTGAAGGTTGAAATGGTGGTGCGCGGCTATCTGGCGGGGCACGCGTGGCGCCAATACAAAAGCGGGGTGCGAACACTTTGCGGTGCCGAAATGCCCAACGGGTTGAAGGAGAACGACAAATTCCCTTCACCCCTGATAACACCCAGCACCAAGGCCGATCAAGGGCACGATGAGGACATCACGCCCGATCAGATCCTGGATCGGAAATTGTGCACGGAAGCCGAATGGCAGTTGATGAGCAAATACGCGCTCGCACTGTTCGCGGAAGGTTCACGGATCGCACAGCAGCAGGGCTTGATCTTGGTGGATACCAAATACGAATTCGGCCGCACTGCGGAAGGCGATATCGTGCTGATCGATGAAGTGCACACGCCTGACAGTTCACGCTATTTCTATGCGGAAGGTTACGAGGAACGCCAGTCGAAAGGCGAACACCAGAAGCAGTTGAGCAAGGAATTCGTGCGCGAGTGGCTGATCTCGAAGGATTTCATGGGAAGGCCGGAAGACGTGATGCCGGTGATGGACGATGCTTTCGTTCACTCGGTCACCGATCGGTACATTGAATTGTATGAGCGGATCACCGGCGGTGTGTTCGTTCCGGCTCCGGTTGATGACATCAATGCGCGGATCCAGAAGGCGTTGGATGAGTTCCTGGGGGTGTGAGCAGAGCGCGGAGGAAGGTTTACCTGATGTTGCGTTAGCGTTCCGCAGTACTGCGGAGGCAGCAGTTACCCCGCATCCGCCGTACGGCGGAGAGGAATATGAGTCCTTCGGCAAGCTCAGGATGAACTCCGAGCGGGTTCCTGTATAAAGCTTCGGCGGTCGCGCCCGTTGCGATAATGAGGCGGGGAACGCCCAAAAACTTCAGATCCTATAGATGCGATAATGCTCGTTCTCCAGCATGATCGGCAGGTCCAGCTCGATCGGTGAACCGAAGGACTTCTTCAAGATCACAACGGTTCTCAACCCTTCGGCCTTCCGTGCCCCAAGGAATTGCGGATCGGAGATCGTGGCGTTCGTATCGATCCAACCTTTGCGGTGCGCGAAATACATCGGCGTGGGGATCGCATCGCTGTTGATCAGGATCAGATCGGTGCGTGCGGAAACCTTATCCAGATCGGATTCCAGTTGAAGCAGCGCACGATCATCGGGATCGATCCGGAACCGATGCAGTTGACCGATCAGACTTTCGGTGCAAATCACGAAGAGAAGCGGAAAGATTATCTCCGGCCTGCCGATCCGATCGAGCGCAAAAGCCGCGATCAGCGCCATGATCGGAACGAACGGTACGATGTAGTAGGAATGATGCATGAAGGTGGCGCCGGCCTTCATCATCACGAACAGGAAACCGATCGAGGAGAGAAGGAGGATCGCGATCAGCGGCTTGTTCCTCTCCTTCGCGGCGATCACAAGTCCGATCACGAATGCGGCGAGACCGGTGTACTTCAACGCATCGGTGAAGCGGTGCAAGGCCAGGCCTGGATCGGCGAGCAATTCATCCAGCCCCACTGAAAGCTCTTTTCCCATGAAGAAATGATCCAGCCCGGAAGCTTCGGTGAGCAACGGCACCCAATGAAAATACCAAAGGGCTGCAGGGATCAAAGCGATCGCTGTTGCGCTGGCAAGTGCGATCTGGCGGCGTGGTGCGATCCGTGCATCGAGCAAGGGGATCACAAGCACGATCAAGATGTAGGCGGAAGGAAGTTTGGAAAATGCGCCAAGCATGATGAACAGCACGAACAAGCCCAGCGCTGCAGGTTTCGCCCGGTCGAAGATGAATACCGATGCGTAATGAAGACCGATCAGGATCAGCGACATGGAAAAGACATCGGGCATGATCATCCGTGAGAACGAGAACCAGATCGAGCAAAGCAGCAGGAGTGAAGCGATGAAGGCGATGCGATCTGAAAAATGCCGCGCCACCAACCTGTGAAAAGCCCAGACCCCAAAGCAGGATGCGATGAGCACGATCGGCCTGCCGTACCAGTGCTCGTAGCCGAAGATGAGCGAGACCAGGTAGATCAGGTAATTGAGCAAAGGGAATTCCATTCCCGTGATACCCGATCCGCTTCCGCCGATATCGATCCGCGGATATAGGATGTTGTTGTCGACCTCGAGAAAATTTCGCGCGACCATCGTTACGGTCGTCTGCCGCCAGTTATGCGACGAGCCCAGTGGCGGATCGGTGATCCCGATCAGTCTGACGAGGAAGAAGAGAACGATCCAAAGACGGATATCAAGAAGGCACTTTCCGATCGGTCGCATCCACTGGCGATCTTACGGAAAGAAAACCAGGGATCAACGGTTGATGTGATGGCTTACGAGGGAAAGAGTTTCATTGATCGCGCCCATGTTATCGAACTTCTCCACCTTCACCAAACCGATGTCTTTTGTATAATAACTCCTGCTCCAAGGAATTGTCATCGGAAAATACCATCCTGATTCCACTATGATCGTTGGATAGTGATCAACGCCATTTACATTGACAGTTGTGTCCCTTGCAATGATCCTGGTGGCCGTAATGGATCCCTGACCATTATGTTGCTGAATGATCGAACCCACAGGCTTGTCATCTTTCAAGAACAGTACAGGCGCGGCATTTCCGCTTCGGAAGGAATAACCCCAAACAAATTTACCCTCATAGACGGGAACTATTCCACGGTAGATCTCACCATCCTTCTCGAATTCATCCCGAGCATATTCAGCTGCGGTGGAATAGGTGACGAATTCACCTTCATCCGTCACATACGTCCACCTGGATCCTGGAAATGCCGGGAAATAAGCCTTCGGAATGATGCCCTGCGGATGCATTTCCTCCTTTTTGCATGCGATGAACATACAACTGATCAAGAGAAGGAAAATGAGATCGGATCGCCTGATCATCCCGTGAAATTATGCGATCCGTAATAAAATTGTTCACTCGATCCCCAGCCGGGACTCCAGCGCAGCTTTCAGATCGTTGAGCATCGCGGCCTTGTAGGGATCTTTCTCCGCCGCCGCCGCTGCCTTTATCCGCGCCAGACCGAGCCGGGTGGCCTTTTCGGGCCAGATCTCCTGGTTCTCGATGATCGTAAGGCATTCAAAGGTTTCGTTCGCATCGCCATCGATCGCGATCGAAATGAACCGATCGAGATGTTCGCGCACATCGATCCCGGCATTCCAGAACGTAGCCAGGATGTTGGTACGAACATCGAGTAACGTTGGATCTTCCAAAGCCTTCAGCAATTCCAGATCGGCATCCTTCGCCTTCACCTGGTTGAGCATGTTGGTGATCCGTGAACGCACTTCGGCGGAATTGGTGCGGGCAAGCTTTAGCAACAGCGGCTGGATCGCCCGGGCATCGCCATCCTCATCGATGCGCGTAAGCGCTTCGAGCACCTGCACATCATCATCGCTCAACAGCGCTGCGAAGGCAAGATCCATGCGGGTCTTCTTTGTGGCGGCCATACTTTCCGATCGGTGTGCAAAGGTAGCGGTACCGCCAGCCACAAGCGCCGATCCAGAGGTGTGGTGCAATTGACACGCATGAAAATTTCGGGGTGGTCTTGTAAGATCATTCTTCAAGCTTACATTTGCAGCCGCTCCGCCCAACGGAGCGTAGCCGGACCGGTAGTTCAGCTGGTTAGAATGCCGCCCTGTCACGGCGGAGGTCGCGGGTTCGAGTCCCGTCCGGTCCGCAAATGATCGCCGCAAACCTTACAGCAGTAAGTGTTTGCGGCGATCGGTGTTTTTTGGGGTCGGGTTCGCCAAGGTCGATCGTTGCTTCGTCGAAGATCTTCAATGGGAAACACTGCCGGATCGGTGCGGCGATATAGCTTTGCAACGTGGTAGGACAGCGGCGCGGCGGTTGGTACCTGGGCATATTCGCCAGCACTTTCTTCATTCTTGGCTTGATCGGTTCCATTCGCTCGGCGGATGCACTCGTAAGTACGGACCTTGCCATTGATCCGATCGTGAGCGTTCTCGGGGCCTTCTCATCAGCTCCAATGCCCGCGACCGAAGCGATCCACGATGCTTTCACCGGTTCAGTGAAATGTCCTGTACGGCCGGAACGGACCATCGATCCCATTGCCGGGCCAATGGAACGGCAGGCGATCACATGCTCACGCGATCCGCGGGATCGATCTTCAATCGATCGGTCATCCGCCGTGATCACCAGGCTTCTTGCCGTGGCTGTATTGCGGGTGTAGGCTTCGCAGACCTGGATCCCTTTCTTCTCAATTCCCGTATTCATCCTGAAGTATGTCCACACCAGCAGAGTTCGTTCCCATCGCGATCCAAACATTGCTCGCCATCGGTTTCGTGGGCTTCATGCTCGCCATGGCCGCCTGGATCGGCCCGAAACTTTCCGGCAAGAAGAAGGATCGCAACTTCGAATGTGGCATCGAGCCGCAGGGCAATGCACGCATGCCGTTCTCCATCAAGTACCTCTTGATCGCCATCCTGTTCGTGCTGTTCGATGTGGAGATCATCTTTCTCTACCCGTGGGCGGTGAATTTCAAGGAACTGGGCATGATCGGTTTCGTGAGCATGCTGTTGTTCGTGGTTTTCGTGCTTTCCGGATTGTTCTATGTGTTGCGTAAAGGGGTGATGAAGATCGAATGAGCGAGGAAAGGAACATCGAACGGCCGAAACCGACCATCGTGATGCCGCCCGACGGCTTTGCGGGAACAGGGTTTTTCGCCACAAAAGCTGAAGAAGCCGTGGGTCTCGCGCGCAAGAACAGCCTTTGGCCGCTTCCGTTCGCCACCAGTTGCTGTGGCATCGAGTTCATGAGCACCATGAGCGCGCACTACGATCTGAGCCGCTTCGGCATGGAGCGCCTCAGTTTCAGCCCCCGTCAGAGCGATCTGCTCATGGTGATGGGAACGATCGCCAAGAAAATGGCACCGGTGCTGCGCGAGATATACATGCAGATGGCCGAGCCGAAGTGGGTGCTGAGCATGGGCGCGTGCGCCTGTACAGGTGGCATCTTCGATACGTACAGCGTGCTGCAAGGCATCGACAAGGTGATACCAGTGGATGTGTACATACCCGGATGTCCGCCAAGGCCCGAGCAGGTGATCGATGGCATTTTGAAGATCCAGGAACTGGCCGCCAATGAGCATCTTCGCCGCCGCTATAGCAAGGAGTATGGTGATCTGATGGATCGTTACGCGATAGAATAGATGCCAGGGTTTTCCATAAAGGCCGATCGGGACGTGTTCGTGAAGGAGCGGATGCAGCGTTTCGGTGCCGCGATCGAATCGGTGCAGGAGGCCGATCTGCTCTGCCTGCACGTGGATCGAACTGTCCTTCATGATGTGCTGAAGGCGCTTCGGGATGAATGCGGATTCAGTTTTCTCACCACGCTTTGCGGAATGCATTTCCCGAACGATCCGTTGGATCTCGGCATCGTTTATCATCTGCATGCCATGCGTGAAGGTCATCGCATCCGTGTGAAAAGCCGCACGTCGTTGAAGGAACCTGAATTCCGATCGGTGACCGATCTATGGC
>JAEYYE010000082.1 GCA_023430945.1 Bacteroidota bacterium | reverse complement strand
ATCCGGCCGTGGCGCTCGTTTGCACCGGCGTGGTGTTCCACGAATAGCCGTAAGGCGCCGTACCACCGGCAGCGAGCGCAGTGCCGGAGCCATGAGGTTCCGCATCGTTCTGGCACTGTTCCAACGGCACGATGTTCCCGATGGTGACCGATAATGCGTTCGCAGGTTGTGCGATCGCAACAGATGCCGTGGCCTGGCAGCCATATCCATCGGTTATCGTGACCGTGCGAGTTCCAGCGGAAAGGTTCGTAGCCGTCGCCGTATTCTGGATCGGGCTTGAATTCCAGGCATACGTGTACGGTGGCATTCCGCCACCGATCGTCGCAGTTGCGACACCCGTGTTCGACCCAGTGCATGCGATGTGGGCCACATCAGTGATCCCGGCGGTCATGGGTGGCGGCTCGGTGAGCGTACGGCTCACCTGTACCGTGCAACCATTCTGATCGGTGATCGTGGCATTGTAAGTTCCTGCCGGTATGGAAGTGAGGTTCAGTGAATTCGAATTGAAACCGTTCGGGCCTGTCCATGCCACCGCATAAGGAGCGGCACCACCGCTGATCGAAAGACCGATCGAGCCTGTGGATGAGCCTGCGCATGCGATGTTCTGTCCATAGGTGAGCACAGGTGCATTGGTCGCGGCCGTAAGGGTTGCGGGCATGTTCACGTTGAAGCTCTGGCTCTTGGAGCACCCGCTGCCATCGGTGACCGTTACCGTATAAGTGCCCTGGCCGATGTTCACCAGATCTTCCGTGATGAACGAGGCACCGTTCGGTCCGTTCCAACTGTAGGTATAAGGAGCGCTTCCACCGGAAACCGTTAGGTTGATCGCGCCATTGCCCTGGCCGTTACAGAGCGGTTGCGTCACGATCGCTGAAAGCGACAGGTTCATCACGTTCACGGTGCGCTGCATGGTACGAACGCATGCGCCATGGGCGATCGTGACCGTGTAGGTGGTCGTTGTGGCCGGTGTAACGATCGGATCGGGAATATTGGTGGCGTTCGATCCGATCGCGGGGCTCCAGGAATACGTGGCTCCGCCTGTGGCCGTGAACTGCACGCTGCCACCTGCGCAGATCGTGGTGTTGCCGGGTGTGATGTTAGCGGGTAGCTCATCCACGATGGTGAAGTCGAGCGTGTCGGTGATCGCCGTGGGGCAGTTCGGATTTCCGAGGATGAAGCGCAGGTATTCACTCCCCTCGGCGATGCCGTCCGCGATCGGATCGATCGCCACATCAGCATGGGTCGATCCACCAGGGATCGTCACGTATTTCGCAACGGAATTGTCGGGGTCACCGATCGCCGCGATATCGCCGCCATTGATCGCCGTTCCATGTATGTAATAAGGGATCGTGAGCGGATCGGGATCGGCGGTCGGCCGGGTGAAACGCACACTTCCAGGATTGCAACCTTCCACGAGTTGCGGTATGCCCAGCTGTGTGATCGCCTGCATGCCGATCGCCTTGCTTTCGATCTTCTGGATGAACGCGCCCGTGTCGAATTTCCGATCGGAAGCATCGGCCACCACGAGTTTCAAGTGATATGTCTGGCACGGTTGAACGGCGGAGATAGCTGTGAGCCCTTTGGTGAGGCCATCGTACTGGATGTGCGATCCACCGTTGTTGTTCTGGAAGTATTGCTGGTTGCTCCCGTTGTTCACGTTGTTGATCATCACCGCGTTCGAAGTGCCGGGGATCAACGCGATGTTCTTCTCGTTGCCGATGCCCGGATCGCCCGTGATGCCCGGGCCGCTGATGAAGAAACCGAACACATCGTTATACTGCGATCCCACCCATTCGTGGTATTCCTCGCTGCCTACGACGAAATCGAACTGTATCGTATCGCCGCTGGGAATGATGTCGAATTCCAGACGGCACGCATCATACGTGGTGCGGCTTGTCACGATGTTCAGCAATGGATCACCCGGCGTATTCTGCTCGAACGATCGGTTGGTCACGTTGTTCGGCCCGATCGCGTAATTGATCCTGCCAGTGGTGAGAAGCACACCTTCCGTAGCGCCCAACGCGTTGCCCGAGTAGGTGAATTCACCGTACCCGTTGGCATGGCATTGTATCACCGGGTTCAGGATCTGCACGCCCGGTCCGGCGAGTTCCTGCGCCATCGCCTGCAGGTCGGTCTGTTGCGTTACGGTGAGCTGCGCGTAGGTGCGTTCACAGAACGTTAAGGTGGCCAGAAGGCCGATCGTGGTGCACAGGTCCTGGAGTGAAGGTCGTACCATGTTCCGGCTCATCGGTTCCGCGCTTCCGCGCATTGCTGTTCCACACTGCTTCGCGATGCATCGATCGTCCTTATCCGTTGCCGCGCGATCCGGTGTTCCATAAGTGGCGCGATCCGCTCATGCAATTGCTCCGCTGATCGCGCTCGGCCTTCGAAAACAAGGATTCCCGCGGGTACGCAGGCGAATGCGAGCCGCAGGTCACCGCCCGATCCGATCGCCTGCACCAATCCATCACGCATTTCGGTGGATAGCCCTTCGATCGCATAAGTGATGGTGGCCTGTTCGGTCTGAGCGATCGCCGATCCCGCAAAAGGTAGCGCTGCCGCAATGATCACGAGCAGCCTGAAAAGGAACGTTTTCATTTCCATGCGTTGGTCGGCATCGCCGGCATTCGCGCCGGTGCAGCCGTATGAGCATGGCTTTATACTCGATCCGCCACGAAAGGTTATCCTCCGGGCGACCGCATCATTTCCGTAACGATCGCGCTACTGCGCTGCGCGCAGCCGTTGGCGCAACACTTCGTGAAGCATTATTCCCGCGGCCACCGAAACGTTCAGCGATCCGATCCGGCCCGCCATCGGGATCTTCACCAGTTCATCGGCCATGCGCAGCACCGGCTCGGAGATCCCTTCATCTTCCGATCCCATTACGATCACCAGCGGCCCTTCAAGATCCACTTGATCGAGCATCATCGTTCCTTTTTCTGTGCATGCGATGATCCGTGCGCCATGTTCCCGCGCACGTTTCAATCCATCGGTAAGCCGGTTCACGCGGCAGACAGGTTTTCTCACCAAGGCACCAGCCGAACTTTTCACCGCATCGGGGCCAAGACGCGCGGTTCCGAATTTCGGCACCAGCAAGGCATCCGCCCCGAAACATTCCGCGCTGCGTGCGATCGCGCCCATGTTTCGCACATCGGTCACACTGTCCAGCGCCACGATCAACGGGGTGCCGCCGCGCTCGTACACGCGTGTGATCACTTCATCAAGGTCCTGCTGTTCCACTTCGCTCAGCAACGCGATCACGCCCTGGTGTTCGGTGCGCGTCAAGCGATCGAGCTTTTCCAGTGGCACCGGCTGCCACGGTATATCGCGATCGAGCGCAAGTTGCCGGATCTCTTTCAGCCCTTCGCTGCCGGCATCGCGCCGCACCAGCAAACGCTCAATGTTGCGCCCCGCGCGAAGCGCTTCGATCACCGGCCATATGCCTGCCACCATGTCCTTGCCTGCCATTTTCCGATCGTAAGAAGCTTCAAAGATGGATCGTTTTTGGCCGCATCCGCCGGAGAGGCGGACCGGGCTGTACGCTGTAGTGTCCTTGTCTCGCCGGGCGTTGCAGCGGCTGCGGGGCCCGGCTTGGGCCGGTCTCCTCGCTCGCGCAACACCAGCGGCTCGCCTGCGGCCAGCTGCCGCTCCCATCCCTTGCGGAAGATCAGTTCTGGTAAACGCGGCCGTTGCGCCAGCTCTCCACGTTGCGGTACCACGCGCCCTTCAGCATCGGGTCGCGGTTCAGCACCATGTCATTATCCGTGAAAGGCCCGTCACGCCTCACGAAATTGAAGGTGAGGCTCATCAGGTTGTTCTCTTCGCCGTAGATCCAGGTCTCGTTCAGGTCCGTTTTGTAGATCGAGCTCGGCGTCCCGAAGATGATGTGTACCAATCCGCGATCGGTGCGCCAGCCTTCCACGTGCGAGGTGAAATGCCGGTTCGCATTCTCAACGCGCGAGTAATAGATCCGTATCGCTTCACGTGCGCGGTCCCGATCGCCCGCCGCATCGATCCAGAATTTCTCGATCGCCTGCCGCACGTTCGCGGCCTTAGAGATCTTGTCGAATTCCTGGATCGAGGTGATGTAGCGCAACGGCTTCAACATGTCGGTGCTTTCACCGATGTACGGATACGCTTCGGAGAGAATGAAAAGCGAGTAACCAACCTTGGCGGCTGTATCGGTGCGCAAGTGATACACGCCAGGCGAAGTAAGCTCCAGCAGCGCGGTCCCATCCTCGGCCACTTCGATCGAGAAAAGGCTGTCGGCTTCGATCGCCGGCCTTGAGGCAGTTGAAGCAGTGAACACCGGTGAAGGCAACGATGCATCCACTGGATGGTGCGATCCGATCAACGTACGGCCCGCGAGGATCTCGCATTTGATCTTCACCTGCTGGCCACTGCGCAGATGATCGTCGAACAACGGCAGGCCTGTTCCCGGATCCATCGGTAGAAAATATTGTCGCGTTCCCTGCGGATCGCGTTCCACGCGCAAAAAAACGGATGTCTGTGCTTCGCGATTGATGTCTCGCGCGGTGATCTTCACGACGAAAGAACGGCCATCGTTGCGGCGCATTTCCATGCTTCCGATCAGTTCCTTGTCCTCATTGGTATCGGTGCTTTTGTCCTGCAACAGCGTGCTCGCGCTATCCAGCAGCGTTTTCGATCCCCAGTCGGAATAGCTTTCGTATGTGATCTTCACCACCGATCGGAACGGACCGCCGGTACCATCGCTCTTGTAGAGCAGATCGCGCGTGCGCAGCTTGTAATAGATCACGGAATGATCGGCGGAAGTATTGTGCACACGTGCCTGCAGATCAAGGGCGCCGCCTCCTTTGCCGTAGATGTAGGCGAAATTGTCGCGCTTGCTCGTGGTTGCGCTGCCCGCGCAACCTGCTGCAATGAGCATGATGATCGGAAAGATCCAATGGAACCGGAACATGATCCTTTAACGTGTGGCCGCCGCGATCAGCGTGGAAGGCTTTCGGGGGCAACACGAAGATACGGCGGCCGATCGGCCGATCAATTGTCCAGGATCACCACCGGCGTACCGATCTGCACCAGATCGAAAATTTCGATCACATCGGCGTTGCGCATACGGATGCAGCCGCGCGAAGATGGTTTGCCGATCGAAGCTTCGTTGGCCGTGCCGTGGATGTAGATGCAACGCTTGTGGCTATCGTGATCGCCGCCGCGGTTATGGCCCGCTTCGGTTCCATCGAGACGGAGGATCCGCGACGTGATCACATCAAGGTCCTCGCCGTTCAGATCGGCGATCTCGCCGGTGAACTTCCGATCCCTGAAGATGCCGTTCACAGGAACGCCAGAGCCATATTTCTCGCTGATCCGGTGCATGCCCGTGGGCGTGCGGTAACTGTCCTTTTCGCTGCCCAGGCCGTTCTTCGCCGTGGCGATCGCATATTCCTTCACCAAAAGACCATTGCGCACATGGAACATGCTCTGGCGATGCACCGAAACGTAAAGCAGATCGCCATCGATGTAGGTTGAAGGATAGCGGATCTCGAGGTATTCCATCAATAATTCCACGACGCCCTGCTTGGGAATATGGCGTGTGAGCGTGGTATCGCTGCCCGCGAAAGCGAGTGAAGTGGAGAGAAAAAGAATGATCGCGAAAAGGCGCATCATGGATCCAAAAGTGATCGGGGTTTGTACGCGCCGATCGGTGCGATCGTTTCGTTCGTTAACAAGTTGCCGTGGAATGGAGGTTGCGTGAGGGACATACGCGGAAAGCCCGGAAGCCGCCCGCCATCCGGCGGGGCTGAGGACTTGCAGCATTGGCCCGACGGTGCTGCTTTTGAGCACCGGCACGCCCAAATGGATCAGAATAAACTGATGAAACCGAAATGGATCTTACCCGACCGGAGCTCGATCGGGTTGCTGAACTGGCGGCCCAGCGCGTAGGTGAGGCTGAAGAGGCCGGCTTTTGTTTCGAAGGTGACGCCCGCGCCGAAACCGATCGGTGTGTCGGAAAGGAGTTCGTCTTGCGTGACATCCTCCCAATAGGCCTGATCGGCGAAAACGAAGAAGTTGGAGTTCTCCTCGAAAACGAATCGATATTCCACTGTTCCGATCGCGTAGGCCGAGGCGAAGATCGATGCTTCATCGGCGCCGCGCAGGGTGCGAAGACCGCCGATCCGGTAGAGTTCGTTCCGGTACAGATCCTCGTTCACCATCCAGCCGCCCTGTCCGGCGATGCGGATCGTACTGCGGCGGCCGAACGGGATGTGCGCGATCGCCTGACCGTTGATCTCGTATTGCACTGAGCGCACATCGGGCGCGGGTTCGAGCTGATCGAAGACGGCGGTCGTGGTGCGTTTTCTCCCAGCCGATCCTTCGATCTGGAGCGAATGGCCGCTGCGCGGATTGAAACGGTAATCGAAGCGCTCGCGCGCGAGCCCGAGACCGTAGCTGATCAGTTTCACATCGGCGAGGCCGGGTTGCGCGAACGTGTTGGAGCCAAGCCGATCGCTGCTCTTGCTGTTGATGAAGAGGCTGAGCTTGTCGCCCTGCGCGAGAATGTATTCCAGCGCACCGCGCGAGTTCACTTCCAGGAAGGTGGTGTCGCGCTTGAACAATTTCAGGCTTAGATCGGTACCGAAGGGGGTGTTGAAAGCGAACGGAAGATTGAAGCGCAGGCGCAGATCCTGTGTCTGGTCCTGGAGTTTCCGCCAGTTGATCTCGATCGCTTCGCCCCGCTTGAGCGCATTGCGCAACCGCAGGTCAAGATCGCCGGTGAAGGTGATCTTGTTGGTGACCGGATCGGGTTGAAGGCCGAGGATACCGTTGATGGAACTGGCTTTTTTCTGATCGAGGAAAAGGAAGAGCTTGGTGTTCTCAGGCGTGAATTGCACGTACGGCCGCTGGCGTTGGGTAACGAATGGAAGCTCGCGGATCCTTCTCTCAACGCGCTGGATCAGTTCCTCGTTGTAGATGTCGCCCGGGCGGATGCCGATGTAGGAATGCAGATAGCGCATGTTCGTGCGCGCTGTGCCGCGGACCAATACCGAATCGAAACGGATCAGTTGTCCGCGATCGAGGTTGAGGTTCGCCGAGAGTCCATCATCCTGATGAACAATGCTGTCGAGCCACACGCGCGCGAACGGATATCCGCTGTTCTCGCTCTCGATCAGGAGGCCTTCCATGAGGCGGCCGGTCTGGCGCGGCGTGATCGGCCGATCGGTGTAGAGCTTTTCACGGAATCTCGCGGCGCTGGCTATCTCTATCGGGATGTTCTTTCCTGAAAGCCGCGCCCATTTGTATTGCCGGCCAACCAGGATATGGCAGGTGCTGGAATTCCCTTCGTTTACGCAGGTATCGATCGAAGCTTCGAGGTAGCCGTGCTGGTAGAGGAACGTGATCTGATCGGCGGCGGCACTGGCGACAAGCTCCGGTGCGGCAACATCGACCGGCCGGATCCATTTCGCTGGCAGATCTCCATCCTGCGTGAACTTCACCTGATGCCGCTGTGCGATCACGTTGCCGAACAGAAAGATCGGAAGCAACAACAGGATCGATCGGCGCAGGATCATGGGAGTGACCAATCGATCGGAGGTTCGCCTTGCGCCTCCAAGATCCTGTTCACCATTGAAAAATGCCCGCACCCGATGAAACCGCGATAGGCGCTTAAAGGTGATGGATGTGGCGCTTTCAGGATGTGATGACGTTCGCTCTTGATCAGCTTTTCCTTTTTCTCCGCGAAAGCGCCCCAGAGCAGAAAGATGATCCCCGGTCTTCCGTGGCTTGAAAGCCGCTGGATCACTGCATCGGTGAAGCTTTCCCAACCGATCTTCCGGTGCGATCCCGCCTTTCCGGCGGCCACCGTAAGTGAGGTGTTCAATAGAAGAACGCCCTGTTCAGCCCAGCGCGAAAGATCCCCTGACAACGGAACCGGAACGCCCAGATCGCGAACCTGTTCCTTGAAGATGTTGCGCAGGGAAGGGGGGAGGCGCTTCCCGGCGGGTACAGAGAAGGAAAGTCCGTGGGCCTGGGCCGGACCGTGGTAGGGATCCTGTCCGAGGATCACCACGCGCACGCGATCGAAAGGCGTAAGTAGAAAAGCGCGGAAAATATCATCCCAAGATGGGTATACGTTTCCGCGCTGATATTCAGTTCCGATCCGTACTAAAAGTGCGTTGAATTCCTCATGGTCCAGCACGTTAGCCAACTGTTCGGCCCAGCTTTCACCAATATGCGGAATGGGATCTGCGTTAACGTGTGGCATGAGCGGACCCAAAGAAAGTGGTGAAGTTCGATCGAACGGATGTTGAAACATTTTCGTGCGGCGAACGTTCAGACGGCTAACTTTGGGCATCGACCTACCCGTAAAAAAGCACCTGAAGAAGGGATCACAAACGAACGAACGATGAAAAAGGCGCTTATCGTACTGGCCGCAGTGGTGTTCTCGAGTTTCATGATGGCCTCATGCAGCTCCACCCACTCCTGTCCTGCCTATGGCAAGGTGCACAAAGTACCTGTAGAGAAGCAGGTCTGATCGCTTCAGGTCTTCCGACCAAGTCCATCCAAGCCCGGTGAATAGCCGGGCTTCACTGTTCGCGCCCTCTTCAATTGAAATTGAAATTAAAATCCTGCACCAGATCGGGGTGCAGGCTGATCGCCACCGGGCAGGTGCGCGCGGTCCGTTCGATGATGATCTTTTCCTTGTCCCCCAGATCTTTTCCGTCCACGCTCAAATGGATCTCCACCCGCTGCACCCGGCGCGGATCGGAGGCCATGTGCTTGATGACCCTGGCTTCCATCCTACCGATCGCGATCCCTTTTCCTTCGGCCATGATGGCGATGGTGGTGATCATGCATGTTGCGAGTGAAGTGGCAAGCAGATCGGTGGGTGAAAAGGCAGCGCCTTTCCCCTTGTTATCCACCGGCGCATCAGTTATGAACCGCTGGCCGCTACGCAGGTGCGTGGCCTCGGTACGCAATTCGCCGGAATAAGTGATCAATGCGGTATCCATGGCGGAAAAGTACCAATTGTGCCCCGGCCGCGTTGGCTTCTTAACTTTGTTATCCCAAGGTTCGCAGATGCGTTCAAGTTTCCTCCTTGCTTTTTTCGTTCTCTGTTCCATGGCCGTGCAGGCCCAGGAGACGATCTACGAGGAAACACGTGTGCCCTACAAGCGTGAACTGCTCGGTGGGCTTACGTTGCATGGTGATGGCTGGGGCATCAACTTCTTCCACGGGAAGCACCTCAATGCCAAGGACCGGCGCATGATCGGGATCGAGATCGTGAGCATGAAGCATCCCAAGGAGATCAAGAGCTTCAACCCGTATTACGAGGATTCGCGCGGTTACTTCTATGGAAAGCTGAATTCCTTCATGATCCTGCGGCCCACGTTCGGCCGCAAGCATCAGATCACCGACAAGATCCGTCGCAGTGGCGTGGAGGTGAACTACGTGTGGGGGATCGGTCCATCGATCGGGTTGGCGAAGCCGGTGTAC
>JAEYYE010000196.1 GCA_023430945.1 Bacteroidota bacterium | reverse complement strand
CCTGGATACTGCCTTCATTGATGTGAAGCTCATGAACCTTGCCGGTCATAAATTCCCTTCAGGCTATCCTTCGCGCCGCGCATTTGTCGAGTTGGTCGTGCTGAACGGGGCGAATGACACGCTTTTCCGAAGTGGTGGATGGAACGATCAGTATGAAGTGATAGGCCACGATCCGGAATGGGAACCGCATCATGATGTGATCCGCGAAGCGGATCAAGCGCAGATCTACGAAGTGGTGATGGGTGATGTGAACGATGAGAAGACCACCTTGCTGGAGCGCGCAAAGACCGCGTTGAAGGACAACCGGATCGCACCGCTCGGATTCACCACGGGTCACATTTCCTACGATACCACATTGATCGTCGGAGTGCCGGGGAGCGATCTGGATTTCAACCATGAGAACGGGATCGAAGGGAGCGGCACGGACATCGTTCACTACCACGTGCCCATGAACGGTTACGATGGCTTGATCACAGTACGGGCCAGGGTGTGGTACCAATCGGCACCACCGCTTTGGATGGAGGAGATGTTCGCGGTGAGCACGCCGGAGATCGAAGCATTCCAGGCGATGTATGAGAGCGCTGACGGAACGCCGGTTTTGGTGAAGGAGGCTGAAACGGTGGATCAATCCGTGCGGATCGATGAGCTGCATGAACTGGGGATCCGCGTGTTCCCGAACCCTGTGAGCGATCGCATCGTTCGCATCGAAGGTGCCGTTCACAAGATCGATCAGGTGAAGATCTACGATGCTTCGGGCCGGCTTGTGGTTCAGGCGGGAAGGACTGCAGGCCGATCGATACAGGTGGAATTGCCTGAGGGCGCAGGAACATACATCGTGGTGATCGCAACGGAAGCCGGCGAATTCATTGAACGCGTTGTCGCGTTGGATCGATGAAAAGGTTTCTTTCACTCCGGATCGTTCCGATCCTGATCTTCTCTTTTGGATCTTCTTCAACCTTTGCGCAACATCCCGTGGTGGAACAGGTCATCGGATCGATCAGCATCGATTCGATGATGAAATATGTGCGCGAGATATCGGGTGAATTGCCGATCGATATCGGCAACGGGCCCGAGTTCATCATGAGCCGGAACACGTTCAACCCGGGAAATGAGAAAGCACAGCTTTTCCTTCAACAGAAATTCGAGGGATTCGGATATCCGGTGGAAGTACAGACGTTCAGCAGCACAGGAAAGAACCTGATCGTTACCAAGCCCGGAACGATCGCAACGGCCGATCCGCTGATCCTGTGCGCGCACTACGACGCGATGCCCGGCGGGATCTACAATGCCCCAGGTGCCGATGATGACGGTAGCGGAACGGCAGCAGTGCTGGAAGCCGCGCGGATCCTGGCCGATGTACAATTCGAGCATCCGATCATCTTCGCTCTTTGGGATGAAGAAGAGCAAGGGTTGGTCGGCAGTGGTTTCTATGCGGGTGCGATCGCGGCGAATGATGTTGAATTGCGCGCCGTGATAAACATGGATGCGATCGCGTACGACGGCAATGCCGATGCAAAGGCAAGGATCCATTCACGGGCGATCGGCAACAGCCACGAGATCGCGGATTCAGTTTTCGCCATGCGGGATCATTACGATATCGATCTTGATCTGATCCTTACCGTTCCCGGCGCAGGTTACAGTGACCATGCATCCTTCTGGAACGAGGGTTACGGCGCCGTGCTGGTGATCGAGGAGTTCAGTGCCGATGGCAATCCGTTCTATCATACGTTCAACGATCGGGTGGAGCATTTCGATGTTCCCTACTACGAGAAACTGGCAAGGCTTTCGATCGCAACGCTCGCCACCATGGCGGTACCGGTGATGGATGGCACATGGACCGGTGATCATACCAAGCCTTTCACTACGATCCAACTTTATCCGAATCCCGCGTCAACAACTACCGATCTGTGGATCAACACGAACATGTCCGAACGGATCGGAATTTCGGTGATCGGCCTTGATGGCCGCGAACTTTTGCCGGTATATGAAGGCGTACTCGCTGCAGGTATACATTCCTTCAAGCTCGATCTCTCAAGCCTGGCACCAGGCAATTACATCATTCGCACCTCAGGCCGTTCCGGACCTTCCTCGATCAAGCTTGTGAAACTGCCCTGATCAGAGCTTGCGGAAAGTGCGGCTTATCTGCCTGCCTTCCCGGTCGGTCAGGCGCAGGTAATACTGCCCTGGCGTGAAGGAAGTGAGGTCGATCTCGATCCTGGAATTGTTCCGCGTTGGCACGTTGGCGACACTGCGGCCATCCACCGAGATCACTTCAGCGGTCTCGATCGGTAGCGATCCAAGATCGATCACCAACCGGTCGTTCGCAGGAACCGGGAAAAGTGTGATCTGTTCAACTGCAGGATCCTCGGCCACATTGTTCGCTTCCATCACCGTGATGCTGCCGAACTGTGTGGCGGAATGCCCTTGCTGGTCGCAGTGATATTGGTAGAAGCCTGGAATGGTGAATGTGTGCGAGAACACCAATTGCGGTTCGGGATCGCCCGAAAGGAATTCCTCCGGATTCTCGGGAAAATGCATCCAGGAACCGTTCACATTGTGCGTTCCTGAAACGCTGGTCCAGATCACTTCATCACCCACGTTGATCGTGAGGTCCTGCGGTGAATAATAGGGGAGAGCACCGCCAGCCGTGCTTCCGCCTACTTCAACGGAATGCGTGGTCTGTGCGCCCAGCGAGAAGGGGAGAAGCAGGAAGATCAAAAGGTGTTTCATGGGTGGAATGATCGTAGGCGAAGTTAAATGCGGAGTGGAACGGATCACGGCTCGATACGCCGATCGATGTAATCGAGCACTTTTTCCATCAGGTGCAGGCGGTCTTTGCCCATCACATTGTGCTCGTGGCCCGGGTACTCGAAGAAATCGATCGGCACATTGTGGTCGATACAACTTTTGATGAACGTGAGCCCGTGCTGCGGAAGTACCACTTTATCCTGTCCACCCGTGATGATCAGCAGATCCTCGGAAAGCTCCTTCGCCAGCGGTGGGAGCGAAGTGCTCTTGTAGCCTTCCGGATTTTCAGCCGGCGTATCCATGTAGCGTTCGGTATACATCACTTCGTACATGCTCCAATCCATCACCGGGCCGCCGGCAACACCAGCTTTGAAAACACCTGGATTGCGGGTAAGCATCGCGGTCGTCATGTGCCCGCCATAGCTCCAGCCATGCACGGCGATCCGGTCGGCATCGACGTAAGGCAAGGTTTTCAAGTACTCCACGCCGCGCATCTGGTCGCGCACTTCAACTTCTCCCAACCGGCGGTGGATCACCTGTTCAAAATCGCGGCCGCGATGCGCGCTGCCATGTCCATCCACCGTCCACACGAGGTAGCCACGCTCGGCCGCGGCGAACATCCAAAGCGCTGCGTTCGAGAGGCGGGAATTCGCGATCAGCTGTACGTGTGGGCCATTGTACGTGTAGATCAGCACCGGATATTTCCGGTTCAGATCGAAAGCGGCCGGCTTGATCAACCGGGCATTCAACTTATCACCTTCCTCGCCATCGATCACCAGCAGTTCAATGGTTCCGATCGCATGATCGGCCAACGGGTCCTTCGCATCGAGGAGCATTTTGATCACCTGGCCCGATCGCGCATCGATGATCTGCGTGCGGCCCGGCGTAACGATACTGCTCCACATATCGATCAGGTAACGGCCGTCGGAACTCAATTGCCCGTGGTGCGTACCGGGATCGCTGGTGAGGCGCACCGTTTTTCCGCTGGAGATCGAAATGCGATAGAGGTGTGTTTCGAGCGCACCTTTCGGATCGTTCCCATCGATCGGAAGTGATCCGGAAACGATCACGTATTCACCTTTCGGATCGGAGCCGAGCACATCCTTCACCACCCAATTCCCTTTCGTGAGCTGGCGGATCAGCCTGCCTTTCTGGTCGTACAGATAGAGATGCGGCCAGCCGTCGCGCTGGCTGCGCCAGATGAACCTGTCGCCCTTTCCACCGATGAATTCGATCGGATGTTGCGGTTCCAGGTATTTGTCGTCGTGCTCTTCGATCAATGTGCCGATCGCATTCCCGGTGACGGCATCGTACGCCACGACCTTCAAGTTCTCCGTGGCTCGATCCAGGTGTACGACATGGACGATCGTACCTGTTGGATCCCACGAAATGTTGGTGAGGTATTGATC
>JAEYYE010000010.1 GCA_023430945.1 Bacteroidota bacterium | reverse complement strand
GTGTTCCCCTTCGCGCAATTGCACGATTGGGTGTTGCTGCGCGATTTCAATTGTGATGGAAAGAAGGACATCTTCACCTATTCACAGGCCGGATTCTCCGTTTTCAAGAATACGGGTTCGGGCGGGCAGCTTTCCTTCGAGCTTACGAAGTTCCGTGTGAACTCCGATTACATCACGTCCACCGGTTCTTCGGTGATCGCGAATCTCTATATCTCGCTGGTGGATATTCCTGCGATCGATGATGTGGATGGGGATGGGGACATGGATGTGCTCACCTTCAGCCTGCTCGGTTCATATATGGAATACCACAAGAACCTGAGCATGGAATTGTACGGCACGTGCGACAGCCTGGTGTACGAAGTGCGCAACAAATGCTGGGGATCCTTCAGCGAGAATTTCAGCAATAATGCGGTTACGTTGAACGATCCATGCATGAACAATGTGCCGAACCCGGAGATGCCCACCGATCCGGGGAGACCGGAATATGTTGAATTCACCGAGGAGCCGCGCGCCCATGCGGGCAGTTCGATCCTTTCGCTCGATCTGGATGGCAATTCACTCGTGGATCTGGTATTGGGCGATATCGCACACAACAACCTGGTCGCACTCTTCAACAATGGATCTGCGCAGCTCGCGGAGATGACCGCTCAGGATACCTTGTTCCCCGTGTATGATCAGCCGGTGGATCTTCCGCTTTTTCCCGCAGCTTTCTATGAGGACATGAACAATGACGGCATTCGCGATCTGATCGTGAGCCCGAACGCGGGTTCCCTGGCCCAGAATTTCCAGAGCATGTGGTATTTCCAGAACATCGGCGAGGATCTGGACCCGACCTTCGATCTGCAGATGGAGAACCTTTTCCAGGGCCAGATGCTCGAATTCGGTGAAGGTTCGCTTCCTGTTCTCTTCGATCACGATTCCGATGGGCTGATGGACCTGATCGTGGCCAACCACGGTTACTTCCAGATCGGCAACACGTACCAGGCACGTTTTGCGTTGTTGAAGAACATCGGCACCGCCAATGCGCCCGCGTTCGATCTGATCGATGAGGATTACATGAACCTTTCAGCAAGCGGGATCGGAACCGCGATGTACCCAGCGTTCGGCGATGTGGATGGCGATGGCGACAAGGATATGTACATCGGCGATCTCAACGGCAGGATCCATTTCTTCCGCAACGATCCCGTTGGCGGCGTGGCCCAGTTCCAATTGCAGACCGCGAATCTGCCCGATGCTGGCGGATCGCCGATCGACGTAGGCCAATTCGCAACACCGATCTTCCATGATCTGGATCAGGACGGGTTGATCGACCTGATCATCGGTGAGCGCAACGGCAACCTGAACTATTACCGCAACACGGGCACTTCCACTTCACCACAATGGACGCAGACCGGTGAGGATCTTGGATCGGTGAGCACGGTGGAATGGTGGAATGTTACCGGCCACGCCGTACCGTTCATGTTCGAGAACGCAAGCGGCGATCGTGAAATGATCCTCGGATCGGAATCGGGCTGGATCTACCATTACGGCGGGATCGAAGGGAACATCAACGGCGCGTGGACCTTGCTTGATTCAACGTATCTCGATCTGTTCGAAGGAAGCCGGACCGGGCCGGTCCTGTATGACTTCACCGGTGATGGCGAGCTCGATCTGGTGATCGGGAACTATCGCGGCGGGCTTTCCTTCTGGCGCAGCGATGACAATACATCGATCTCCGATCGGAATGTTCCGATCGGATCGGAATTCAGCATTCAACCCAATCCGGCCACCGATCTCGTGGAACTTTTGTTGATGGATGATCGCGATGCCAGCGGTACATGGATCATACGTGATGCGATCGGTCGCGAGGTGCTCCGATCGAGATCACAGGGAAAGAGAACGACAATTTCCATGGAAGGATCACCGGCGGGGATCTACTTCGTGAATTACGAAGGGCCCGTATCTGCGAAAGCGCAAAAGCTGATGGTGATCGGGAAATAGATCAGTTCCGGTCCGATCGGAAATGAAGAAGGCGCCTTTCGGGCGCCTTCCATTTTTTTTATATCCGATCAGGCGGTCACCTTGCTCATGTTGTCGAGCACGTCCATCACTTCCTTCACCGCTTTGGCGCTTGCGTTCACAAGTTCCATTTCCTCCTTGTTCAGCTTCAGTTCAATGATCTTCTCTACGCCGTTGCGGCCAAGGATCACCGGCGCACCCATGAAGATGCCATCAAGGCCATATTCGCCTTCGAGGCGAACACAGCAGGGGAACAC
Source organism: Bacteroidota bacterium (assembly GCA_023430945.1). Lineage (GTDB taxonomy): Bacteria > Bacteroidota > Bacteroidia > Flavobacteriales_F > PHOS-HE28 > PHOS-HE28. The sequence continues at coordinate 1,806 of JAEYYE010000010.1, read as the reverse complement.
GCGCTTTTGATCGCGCACGATCGCTTCAACCATTTGCGCGGCTGCGGTGCCGGGCGCGTACCAAGCGCTCGTGCCGAGCAGGTTTACGATCTCGCCGCCTCCTTTCTTGGTGCGTTCCACGATCGCGTCGAGCTTCGCGCCATCGATCAGCTCGGTAACAGGAATGCCGCCAACGGTGGTATAGCGGGGCAGCGGCACCATGGTATCGCCATGGCCGCCCATCAATACGGCCTGGATATCCTTCGGGCTTACGTTGAGCGCTTCCGCCAGGAAAGCACGGTAACGCGCGGTATCGAGGATGCCGGCCATGCCGAGTACTTTCTGGCTTGGCAGGTTCGCATTGATGTAAGAGCAGTACGTCATCACATCCAGCGGGTTGCTCACCACGATGATGATCGTATCCGGGGAATGCTTCACGATGTTCTGCGTTACGCTCTTTACGATCGCAGCGTTCGTGGCGATCAGATCATCGCGGCTCATTCCCGGTTTGCGGGGCAGGCCACTGGTGATCACCACCACATCGCTGCCGGCGGTCTTTGAGTAATCGTTGGTCGATCCGGTAACCCGGGAATCGAACAGATTGATCGGCGATGTCTGCCAGATATCCAAGGCCTTGCCTTCGGCAAAACCTTCCTTGATATCGAGCAGCACCACTTCATTGGCGAGTTCCCAGCGGGCAACGGCATCGGCACAGGTGGCACCCACGTTACCGGCTCCTACAACGGTGACTTTCATCCTATTGATCGGGATTTATTGGATCTGGGGCGAAATTAGCGAACGCAGCGCCGGGAATGGCCCGAAGTTCGATCGGAAGGCGAATTTTCGAACGGCAGGCATCCTTTTCATCCACCTTGCGTCTTGGCTTTGCGTATGGCTATCTTTCCAGCTCATAGTGTACCCAGAGTGGTCGAACGCGCAGCAACCGAACGGGGCAACCCGCGTCTCACGGTCACGTGGATGAACATGGAAGGTCCCGATAAGGTGTTCAACGAGGTGATCGATGGATGCCTGAAGGGGGAGCGCCGTGCGCAACAGCGTGTATATGAGCTTTTCTACGGCAAGATGATGACCGTGTGCCTGCGTTACACCAAGAACACCGATCAGGCGAAGGATATCCTGCAGGACGGTTTCATAAAGGTGTTCGGCAGTATGGACAAGTTCAACCGCGCGGGAAGTTTCGAGGGTTGGATCCGGCGGATCATGGTGAACACCGCGATCGATCATTTTCGAAGAACGAAGAATTCGTACCTGCTCCTGGGCGAGGAGCGAAGCATCGAGGATTTCGGTGACCAGGATGAAGAGGATGTGATCGCGGACAGCAGCGACGAACTGGACCTGGATCTCAGACCGGCCGACGTGATCAATGCCATGCAGAAATTGACGCCGGCCTATCGCACGGTGTTCAACCTGTACGTGTTCGAGGAAATGACCCACAAGGAGATCGCAGAAACGCTGGGGATCAACGTGGGTACTTCGAAGAGCAACCTGGCGAAGGCGAAGAACAATTTGAAGAAACTGCTTACACAGGAGCGCAGGCTCCATTAAGAAGATGAAGATGAAGGGTGCGGATGCATTTGAACGATCCCTGAAGGAAGCCCTGGGATCCTATGAAGTGCCTTACAACTCGGCCGATTGGGCGCAGTTGGAAAAGCGGCTCGATGCGGGTAAGGTCTCCACGCGGCACACATCCGCCGGACTTTATGCCTTGTTGCTTGGTGGTGCGATCGCCGTTTCCACCACGGTGTGGTACCTCATGAATGAAGATCCCGGCACAGGCGCTTCCAGTGGGATCGCCATGGTGAGCGA
>JAEYYE010000298.1 GCA_023430945.1 Bacteroidota bacterium | reverse complement strand
CTGCTTTTCCAGCAACGGTAGGGTAAAGATCATCGCCGCCAAAGGTTTGGAAAGGGCGGGCGAGGGCGGCTTCGAGTGCTCCCTTATCCCTTAAACCATGCCCGCCCCCGAATTCCACAATGGATCGCGCATGGAATTTTTCTGCAAGATCGATCGTGATCATTTCGCCAGACGTGCGAGCACATCCCGATTTTCACGGATCACTTTTTCGATCAACTCATCGTCTTCCTGTTGCGTTGATGAAAGAACATTCAATTCCTCCAGCAATGCCACGAGCTTCTCCAGCGCCTTGGGTGGTAGATTATCGATCGCTTTTTGTGCCTTTTCGCGCAGCTCCTTGGTTCCCATGACCCAAAGTTATTGGATCGCAGGTCATCTCTTCCACGACGGATCATCCTGCCAGAGGTTGCGTGAGCGATCGCAGTGGAAAGCCTACAGGCCGCCCGCCATCCGGCGGGGCCGCGGACTTGCAACGAAGAGCGCGACGGCGTGCATTCAACGCCGGCACGCCCAAAAACCTCAGGAGTAGATATTGAACCGATCGCCGCGCAGGAAGCCGATCAACTTCACGCCGGAATTTTGTGCGAGTTGTACGGCGAGCGAGGATGGTGCACCCACGGCGGCCATGAGCGGAATGCCGGCCACAGCGCATTTCTGGACCAGTTCAAAACCCGCGCGGCCGCTCACCAGTAGCATTTTCTCCTGCGGTGCGATCGTGCCGCGGAGCATTGCGCCGATCAGTTTGTCCACCGCGTTGTGGCGGCCGATGTCCTCGCGCAGCAACAACAGTTCGCCTTCGCGATCGAACAATGCCGCCGCGTGGATGCCACCGGTGTGCCTGAAGACCGTTTGTGCGGCGCGCATCTTATCGGGCAGTGAAGCGATCGACTTTGGATCGGGATCTCCGATCGCTGCGATCGGCCTGCATTTCACAAATACCGCGTCCAGACTGCTTTTGCCGCAGACGCCGCAACTGCTCGTGGTGTAGAAATTCCGCTGCCATCTCCTCGGATCGATCACGATCTGTGGATCCAGTTCGGCCCGGATCACATTGCCTTTCTCTTCTTCCTTCACATCAACGCAATGCTTGATGGAGATGAGATCGGCTGGATCGGAAACGATGCCTTCGGTATAGAGAAAACCGATCGCGAGCTCTTCATCATCGCCGGGCGTGCGCATGGTGACGCTCAATTGGATCTCCTTGCGATCATCGATCGGGCCGTGGCGAAGGCGGATCTCAAGCGGTTCTTCGGTAACGAGCAGATCATCGGTGCGTTCGGCCGATCCATTTTCGATCCGTTGGATCTGGAATGAGGTTACTGGCGCTTTCATCTGCGATCGGTCCTTCGCCAGCACGTCACCAAATGATCATCCACCATGCCGATCGCCTGCATGAACGCGTAGACGATCGTGGTGCCAACGAAACTGAATCCTGCTTTCTTCAGGTCCCTGCTCACCCGATCGGAAAGCGTCGTGCTCGCCGGGATCTGCTTCAACTCCTTCCAATGGTTCACGATCGGCTTGTGATCCACATGCTTCCAGAGAAAGTCGTTGAACGTGCCGGTCTCCTGGATCTTCAAATAAGCCTGCGCGTTCTTGATCGCGCTGTTGATCTTCTGCCGGTTGCGGATGATGCCGCTGTCGTTCATCAATCGATCGATGTCCTTTTCATCATATCGCGCGATCTTCTCCGCGTTCCAGCCATCGAACGCTTTGCGATAACCTTCTGTGCGGATCAGGATCGTGTGCCAGCTCAGGCCGGCCTGCGCGCCATCCAGACAGATCTTCTCGAAAAGTTTGCGATCATCGTGCTCGGGAAAGCCCCAGACCTTGTCGTGGTAATCGATGTAGGTCTGGTCCTTCAAACACCACGCACAGCGCTCGCGACCATCGTTCATCCTACAAAGATGAAGACCGATCGGATCTATTTCTTCCGGAAGAAAAGCCGGATCGGCACCCCGGTGAAACGGTATAATTCACGCAACCGGTTCTCCAGGAAGCGCTCGTACGATGGCTTGATGTATTGCGGCAGGTTGCAGTAGAAAACGAATGTGGGCACGTAGGTGGGCAGCTGCGTGATGAACTTGATCGTTACCTGCTTCGCCTTGTACATCGGTGGTGGCCTGCGCTCGATCTCCGGCAGCAGATCGTCGTTCAATTTGCGCGTTGGGATCCGGCGCTTGCGATCCCCGTAAACCTGCATCGCCATTTCCATCGCCTTCAAGATCCGCTGCTTTTCAAGCACCGAAATGAAGACCACCGGAACATCGGTGAACGGTTCGAGCCGGTGCTTCACTTCGGCCTCGAATTCCTTCATCGTGTTGGTGCTTTTTTCGATCAGGTCCCATTTGTTCACCAGCACCACCAGGCCTTTGCCGTTCTTCTGGATGATCGATAGGATGTGCAGGTCCTGTTGCTGCACGCCATCCTGCGCATCGATCATCAACAGGCACACATCGCTGTCCTCGATCGCGCGTACCGATCGGATCACGCTGTAGAACTCGATGTCCTCGTCCACTTTCGATCGCTTCCGGATCCCTGCGGTATCGAGCAACATCACATCGAAACCGAATACGTTCCAGCGCGTGTTTATCGGATCGCGCGTAGTGCCGGCCACCGGTGTCACGATGTTCTGCTCACGGCCCAGCAATGCGTTCACCAGTGATGATTTGCCGACGTTCGGCTTGCCGACGATCGCGAACTTCGGGATCTCCTCCTCCTCCTCTTCACTCGGTTTGGCAAAACCCTGCACCAGCGCATCGAGCAATTCACCGGTGCCGGCGCCGCTTTGCGCGGCAATGTTGTACACTTCACCCAATCCAAGCCCGTAGAATTCCGCTGAATCGTACTGGCGCGAATGATCGTCCACCTTGTTGGCGGCGAGCAGCACCGGTTTCTTCGCGCGACGCAGCATCGCCGCGATCGCTTCGTCCATGCCGGTTACGCCGTGGTGCACATCCACCAGGAAAAGGATCGAGTCGCTTTCTTCGATCGCGAGCATCACCTGCTTGCGGATCTCCGCTTCGAACACATCATCGCTGCCGCTCACGTAGCCGCCGGTATCGATCACGCTGAAAACGATCCCGTTCCATTCCGCCTTGCCGTAATGCCTGTCGCGCGTGGTGCCCGCCGTTGGATCGGTGATCGCCTCCTTGCGCTCGATCAGGCGATTGAAGAGCGTGCTCTTACCCACGTTCGGCCGGCCGACTATTGCTACGATGTTGCTCATTATCGAGTGGTGAGTTGCGACAGGTGAGTAGTGAGTGCGATCGTTCCGTTATTACCCATCACTCGCCACTCAACACTCGTCACTTCAATATCCGTACTTCTTCAATTTCCGATCGTCCTCGCGCCAATCCTCATCCACCTTCACGCGCAGATCGAGAAAGACCTTCTTCTCCAGGAATTTTTCGATCGCGTGCCGTGCTTCGGTGCCGAGCTTCGTCAGCGCTTTTCCGCCCTGGCCGATGATGATGCCTTTCTGGCTTTCGCGCATCACGATCACATCTGCCTGGATCTTCGTGATCTTCTCCTCTTCCACAAAACTATTCACCACCACTTCGGTGCTGTACGGTATCTCCTGCTTGTAATGCGCCAGCACTTTCTCGCGGATCATTTCGCTGATGAAGAAGCGCATGTTCCGATCGCTCAGTTCATCCTTAGGGAAATACGGCGGATGCTCCGGCAGATTCTCGATCAAGTACGTCCTCAATTCCGAAACGTTCAGGTCGTGCAACGCGCTCAGCGGAACCACTTTCGCATCCGGCATCGCTTGTTTCCAAAGGTGAAGCGCTTCCAGCACCTGGTCTTCGTTTCCTTTGTCCACCTTGTTCACCAGAAGCAGCTTCTTTCCCTTGAAACGAGCGGCGCGTTTCAGCACATTTTCCGATCGCTCCGGCGTCTGCCCGAATTCCACCAGCACGATCAGGATATCCGCATCGATCAAGGCTTCATCCACCGCCTTCATCATGCTCTGGTGCATCTTGTATTGCGGATCAAGAATGCCCGGCGTGTCGCTCATGATCAGCTGGTGATCCTCGCCGTTCAAGATCCCCAGGATGCGGTGCCGCGTGGTCTGCGCCTTCGGATTGGTGATCACCAACTGCTCGCCCAGCAACGCGTTCAGCAAGGTGCTTTTCCCCACGTTGGGTTCACCTATTATGTTCACGTATCCAGCCTTATGCGCCATTTGGGAGTGCAAAGGTACCGAGTTAGGCCGGGAGCGATATTTCCGATCGATTTTTGGGCGTGCCGGCGTCAAAAGCACGCCGTCAGGCCATCCGCTCATAGTCCTCCTTCGCCGCCCTTCGGTTGGCTCGTGCGGGCTATCCGCTTCTGTCCTTCACGCGGGCATTCCATTTTGGTTGACCAGCATAGAACGAAGAAACGCCGGTGACATCACATCTGAAGGCTACAGAGAGCTAGTATACCCCCTTTTTCTTGCCGTCTAGCTCGGCCTTGTTACATTTTTCCCCATCCCAATGTCATTTCAATTCACGCAAAAACACTCTTGCATGATCCAGATAGACTTTCGATACACTCTCCATCGCCGGGTAGATACCCCTATTGCCTTGTTGATTGTTACGATTGAATAGCTCTAAAGCGATCTTAGCTTCTTCTAGCGACCCGCCCTTTGACAATTGCTCGCGTTGTTCTCTATCCAGCTGTGCCAGTTCATTCTTGAACTGGCGCTTTATCGTAACTGCTGTGAACGCATTATCAAATAGCGCCTTTCCGGCGGCGATCATATCCGCATTGGTAATGAACATATCAAATTGTGATTTTGCATCCATGAAACGCTGAATGATTGATTCCTGCTCGGTCTTTGTCCTTTTTGCTTCTATTGGATCTATTATGTTTTCCAAGATGTTCCAACTATAGACATGGTGGAACATCCTTTTATATTCGGTGAATAAGTCAGCAACTGCCTTGCGTTGCTGTTCAATCATATATAATCGACCAGACGTAGCTATGCTTATGTCGCTTTCCAATTGCTTTATCCTCCCTTCAACTTGTAAAATGTCAGTTCTAGTAGCAAGGCGATTAGCTTTTGTCGCAAGCCAAGCACCTGCAAACCCAACCAATAGGGATAAGCATACTTCAAGAAAGGTTATAGTGTCTTCCATATTACGAAGATGACTAAATTTTTTCGGCAATCGCATTCATTTCACTTGATGATTTCCATTGAATTTAAGGTATTATCATCCGCTTCTGTCCTTCACCCGAGGTTTCCGATCCTTGACTGGCAGATCATCATATGTGCGAAGGACTTCACGTTCCAAGGTAAGCGTACCTATTCCATCAATTTATTCCTGTAGTGTTTCAGATCTTCAATGAACGATGTGTGGCCATTCATTGCACGTCTATACTGGTCATTGGATGCCTTCATTCCAACCCATAGAAATTCCTTCACATTACTAATTATCACTTGTGCCTGATTCGTCAAGCGACTATTCCGAATGCATTTCTGGAACCTTAATAGAGAAGTATCGATATCCGGCATGTCCCGTGTATCAATTCCATGCACAACCTTGTTGAAAGTGTAATAAAAGAACTGTTGATATGTATCATAAAAATCATTTAGCGCAGCCAGTTCTTCTTCGAATGCTTTGGCACGTTTTATTGAACGCTCATTAATGTTCGCTTCAAACCGCTTCATCCTTCCGAAAAACAGCATTTGCAACAGCAAGGTTAGACATGCTGCCCCAGCAGCAATGAATGCTGCGATCACCTCAGGTTCCATAGCACGAAGAACGCGCATTCAGAAAATTCTTACAATCCTTTTTAACTAATGGTTGTTTCAAACAATTTCCAATTTAGAACTTAGTCAAAGCCAGAATGGCATCTTAAGATCGAAATGAAAAAGACCCGGCCTGCGCCGGGTCTTCCGAGTAGCGGGGGTAGGACTCGAACCTACGGCCTTCGGGTTATGAGCCCGACGAGCTACCATCTGCTCCACCCCGCAATGGACGGCAAAGGTACATCAAATATTTCAAAGTACTCCCTCACACCGATCGTAACCCTGCACTTCACATCCGCGAACTACCTTGCCCGCCATGGACCAGCTGATCTGGATCGGTGTTGCTGCGTTCCTGGCTTCGGGCATCACGTTCTTCTCCGGCTTCGGGCTGGGCACCATTCTGCTTCCCGTCTTCGCACTGTTCCTTCCGATCGAAATGGCGATCGTGGCCACTGCGATCGTTCACTTCCTCAACAACATGTTCAAGCTGGTGCTTGTCGGCAGCAACGCGAACTGGCCCATTGTGTTGCGCTTTGGCGTTCCAGCGATCCTGGCGGCGATCGCCGGCGCGTGGCTGCTTGGCCAGATGGTTGATCTGCGGCCGATCCATTCGGTTGCGATCTGCGATCGCACGCTGCAGATCACGCCATTGAAGCTGGTGATCGGCGGACTTCTCTTCGTTTTCGCGTGGTTCGATCTATTGCCGCAGCTGCGCGCGCTTTCGTTCCCGCCGCGCTATGTGCCGATCGGCGGACTGCTCAGCGGGTTCTTCGGCGGACTTTCAGGACATCAGGGTGCGTTGCGCAGCGCCTTCCTGATCAAGACCGGCCTGGGCAAGGAAGCCTTTATCGCGACCGGCGTAGTGATCGCCGTGATGATCGATCTGGCACGGTTGATCGTCTACTCCGGCACTGTGATCGGTGCGGATCGCTCTGCGGTTTCCACGCCTGTGATCGTGGCCACGCTCTGCGCTTTTGCGGGCGCTTACCTGGGGAATAAGCTGCTTCGCAAGATCACGATCAAGGCGCTGCAGATCATTGTTGGATCGATGCTGCTTCTCTTTTCGATCGCCATGATGATCGGGTTGATCTGATGAAGAAATACCAACTTTATCTTCGGAACATGGCTAATGTTCGCACCGATATAACCTGGCCGATCTGGTTGATCGTTTCCGGCCTATGGGTCGCGATCAACCCATTCATCAAATATGATGGCCTCGATCTGCGTGATGCGATCTCGATCGGATTTGGGATCTTCCTGATCGTGTCGGGCATCCGTTTCCTTCGCAAGTAGTCTGAACAGACTTTGTGAAGCTGCCAAGAACGCGATCAGGCCTTCTGCTCCTCCAGCAACTGCAACTGATCGGAAGCATCCTCCCATTCCTTCATCACCGCAGCGATGCGCTGCGCGAGATCACCGAGCTGCGTGTAGCCTTTTTCCAGATCGGCGGGCGGAATGCCGCCTTTCATCACGCGGCCTTGCAGTTCCTTCTCTTCCTTTTCCAGATCGGCGAGTTGTTTTTCCAACCGTTCCACCTGGTTCTGGATCCGCTTGCGCTCCTTGTCCCGCTCGCGCTTTTCGTTGTGATCGGACTTTCCGCCTTTGTTCGAGTTCATCTTCACCTTTTCGGTGGATGATTTCCCGATATCGGCGCCTTGCAAGGCTTTCCGCTTCTCGATCAGCTCCAGGATATCCATGTGCTGATCGCGGATCCGGTGATCGTCCAGCTCCAGCAGGCGCGTGGTAAGCCCGGTGAGGAAATCCCGATCGTGGCTCACGAGCAGGAAGGTGCCTTCGTAGTTCTTCAGCGCATCCTTCAACACATCCTTGCTCTGGATGTCCAGGTGGTGCGTGGGTTCGTCAAGGATCAGGAAGTTGAGCGGTTTCAGCAGCATGCAGCAAAGCGCGAGACGTGCGCGTTCGCCGCCGCTGAGCACTTTCACCTTCTTGTCCACATCCTCGCCGCTGAACATGAACGCACCGAGCATCGCGCGCACACGCATCCTGTTCTCTTCACTCGCGGCATCCTCGGCGGTCTCGAGCACGGTGCGCTTCGGGTCCATACGCTCGGGCATGTCCTGCGCGTAGTACCCGATGATCACGTTGTGGCCGAGCTTCACATCACCTTCGTAAGGCTCCTCGCCCATCATGATCCGCACGAGCGTACTTTTTCCCGTACCGTTCGCGCCAACGAGCGCCAGGTGCTCGCCTTTCGCGATGATCAATTCAGCATTGTTGAAGATCAGCTTCTCACCGTAGGCTTTTCGCTTGATCTTCACTTCGGCGACGAGCTTCCCGCTTTGCGGTGCCGGCGGGAATTTCACCAGCAGCTTCCGCAGATCCTCGTCATCCACTTCGATCCGCTCGAGCTTGTCCAGCTTGGTGATCAAGCTTTGGGCGAACGCCGCCTTGCTCGCCTTCGCGCGGAACTTGTTGATCAGGTCCTCGGTCTCCTTGATGTAGCGCTGCTGTTCCTTCGCCGCAGCGGATTGTTGTTCGCGTTCGATCTTCCGCAGTTCAACATACTGGCTCCAGGGAACTTTGCGATCGATGAGCTTTCCATTGAAGACCTCTATCGTCCTCTTTGTCAATCGATCAAGGAACGTCTTATCGTGCGAGATCAGCACCAACGCTGCGGGATAGCTTTTCAGCAGATCCTCCAGCCATTGGATCGCGGGCAGATCGAGGTGGTTGGTCGGTTCGTCCAGCAGCAGCAGATCGGGCTTCATCAGCAGGATGCGCGCGAGCTCGGCGCGCATGCGCCAGCCTCCGCTCAGTTCCTTCAACTGCCGGTGCATGTCCGTGCCCACAAAACCGATCCCCTTCAGCATCCGCTCCACCTGCATGTCATGATCGGCCGCACCGATCGCGTTCAGCCGTTCGTGCGCATGTGCGAGCAGTGTGGCCAGTTCGATCGCCTCTTCATCGGTCGTGGCCTTTTCCAGATCCTTTTCGATCCGCTCGATCGAACCATTCAGTGTACGCGCCTCCTCGAACGCTTTCTCCGCGACCTGCCAGGGCGTAAGGTCCAGGTCGTGCGCCATTTCCTGCGGTAGGTAGCCGAAAGTGAGCTCCTTCGGCCGGTTGATGGACCCCTTATCGTACGATTGCTGGCCGACGAGGATCTTCAGCAGCGTGCTTTTTCCGGCACCGTTGCGGCCCACCAATCCGATCCGGTCGTCGGTTCCGATGAAGAATGAGACTTCATCGAACATCGGCCGCTGAGCGAAATGCAAAAGGAGGTTCTGAACGGTGATCATATACTGGCGCCGGAAAATGGGCTGCAAAGGTACGAACCCGCGCCGGACGGGACTTCCTCGAAGACCGATCGGAACGGCTGTGAACGAAGAAACCCTCCGATCGGAGGGTTTCTTCATGTTGATGATCCTGGATCAGAAGTTCCAGAGATCGTGCTCGAACTCGAAGAGCTGCTGCTTGATCTCCTCCGCTTCCAGCAAGGCATCGAGGCCCATGCGGTGATCGGCGATGTTCCGATCGTACACGTTGCTCCACTTGGTGATGTAGCTGCTGAACTGGCGTTTCCAAAAGATGTCCTCGAAGCTGCGACGTTCCGCATCGTTCTCACGGTTGAACACCTCCCAGTTCGCGAATACGTAACGACATTCAGGATAATAGAGCCAGAAGAGCGTGCGCACACCACGGAATTCACCGTCATCGCCCTTGTCGGCGATCACCGGCGCGATCCCGATGATGCGGATGTCCATCACCGAACGCTGCTTGTCGAAGATCCAATCCTCCTTGATCTTGTAGTAGAGCACATCGGCGCTGGTGATCTTGTTCTCCACGATCACATCCACCATTTCACCGGTATCCGGATCGGGTGTCTGCAACGTATCGGAACTTTCAAGCAATTGCTGGATCTCTTGCGGAAGCAGTGGCTTCACGAACTGATCGCCTTCACCCAATTGATCGTCGTAAGCGGTGATCGAGCCATCCACCAGAAGTCCCTGGCGGATCACATCGAACAGGCTTTTCCGATCCGTGGTCGGTGAAGTTGGATAGAACAACGGATGGTTGAGCTTCTCCTTCAGGTCGATCTGGCGCCACACGCGGCGGGCCCACATCACATCCGCTTCACGGATGTGCGTGTAGGGAACCACGCGCTTGGTCTTCGTGTGTTCCTTGATGTACGCGCCATCAAGCACGGTCTGTGCCCGAAGATCCCCTCCAATGAAGGTTACTGCGAACAGAAGCAAAAGGCACAGATACTTTTTCATGATCTCCCGTTTTTATCGATCAACTTACTTTCAACGCGAGCGTACCGAGTTTCCGTGTGGTGCCGTCAGGACCTTTGGCCTTCACGTTCTCGATCCAGATCCGTTGTCCGCTCCTAACGCGGCCGAACATCGCTTTCGCATCCTCGGTGATACGGTTGCCACGTATCGTGGTCTCCTTCACTTCACCACCGATCGAAGCGACCACGGTGAATTCGACCACATCGAATTTCAGATCGAACTCGAAGTTCTCCATCTTGGCGATCACCCCTTGCGCAGCGTTCAACTCACCGCGGGTGATCGTGTTATCGCCAGGGCCCTTTCCACCGAAATTGGCCACTGGATCGGGAACGTTCTTTACACGGAACTTCACCCCTTCCATGGATTTCTTCGATCCATCCGGATTGGTGACGGTAACGCTTACCACGGCTTCCTGTCCCTGACCAGGCTTCACGATGAAACCGTTGGTGGCCTTGGTGATCGATCCGTTGGTCATGCTCGGCTGGATCGCGCTGGTGCTGTAACCCGCCACGCTTACATCCACCGGATTCTCGATCCCACGGTAGAAAACGTTCATCTTGGTCGGGCTCACAACGAGACTTGGAGCAGCGACTTCGTAAGTGGTGGAGAACAATTCCACGCGCTCTTCACCACCAACAGGCTTGAATTTGATGATACCTTCCACAGTGCGTTGACCTGCGCCGGTGGCTGGTTGCTCGAGTTGGGCGCGTGCACCAACGTTCGGCAACTTGATCGCTTCGCCGATGATCTCCTTCTTCACGGAATCCACGCGGGCACCAGGGCCGGCGATGTAAACCTCCGGAGCGTTCTGATCATCATACGCACCCAGGAAGATCTCCGCGCGATAGGTTCCACCAACAGTAACATAGCTGCTCTGCGGCTTTACGATCGCAGCGAGTTGGTTGAACTTCAAGCTTTGCTTCTCGACATCCCCAAGCAACATGGCCACGATCTCACTTTCAGCATTCCGGATATCGGCCTGCATCTTGCTCATGATCGTGATCCCAGCTGCCAGCGGAACGTGGTAGAAATTCCGGCTTTCCCAGTTCTCTACGGTTCCCGAAGCATTCGGCCTGCTCTCGAAGTTGAAGAGAAGGTCCATGCTTGCCTGCAAGTTCTGGTCTTCTGGTTTCAGGCCCTTGATCAGATCGCGGAAGGCTTCCATTCTGCGACGCAATTCAACGGCGGAGATCGGGTCGTCCTTCGGCTTGGCAGGTTCGCTGCCCACCATCATGTTGGTGATCTCGTTGTAGGCGTCCTTCTTCTGGATCTTGGCCAGGTTCACGATCGCAGGCTGCCCATGAGCATCCTTTACGATGATGCTGTCCAGCGGGATCTTCTCCGTCTGCTGGATCGCCATCACTTTCAACGTGTCGATGTAATTCACCAGATCGGCGGCCTTCTGCTGAACCTGCTGTGCCATCTGGTAGTTGGCACCATACTTCGCAGAATTCTCACTGGCCAGTCCGCTGAACTGGGAATACGTATCGTCCATCTTCTCACGCAACGTCACCTTGGTGTTCTCAAGGCCCGTATTCACCGTCACGAAGCTGTCCAGGATCTCCTTGGATACGTTCAGCGCAAGAAGCGCCGTCAGTACCAGGTACATCATGTTGATCATCTTCTGGCGGGGCGTCTGTTTACCGCTTGCCATCTCTTGTTCTCCTCGGGGTTTTGGCTGGTTCTACTCCATCATTTGCCGATCGGGCGGATCAGCTCCTGATCGTCATCGCGTTCAGCATGTTGCCGTACACGGTGTTCAACTTCGCGAGGTTGTCGCTCAGTTCTGCGATGTTGTCCTTGTACCTGCGGGTATCATCCACTGAGTTGCGCAGGTTGGTGAGCATTTCGCTCATGCCTTCGAACATCTGGTTGGCCGCCTCGAGCTTCTCGCGGCTGCCGCGCAGTTGCATCTCGTACATCTCGTTGAGGTCGCTGAGGTTCTGGCTCATGCGCTGCAGACTTGCGCCTGCCTGCTTGCCGGCTTCAACGTTGGTGGTGAGGCCAACGAGGGTTTCGCTCGCCTTCGCGTAGGTCTCGCTGAGTTCGCCCACACGGCTGCTCGCACCTTTCAGGTTAATCACGTAATCG
>JAEYYE010000258.1 GCA_023430945.1 Bacteroidota bacterium | reverse complement strand
CCTTCGCACAGGACAGCACGGCCATACGCACATTGCTTGGCGGCAATGACAAGATCGCGCATGGCGGTTGGGGCGCACCCACCATCCACTACACACGCGTGATGGAGCAGGACGCACTGCTCGTGGGGGGCCGCGGTGGGTGGTTGATCGATCACCGTGTAACCATCGGCCTGGCGGGGCAGGGCCTCACCACACCGGTATACAACAAGGCCTATGACACCTTTCTCGTAGAGAACGGCGAACTGCCCAAATACAAGAGCACATTGAACATGGGTTACGGCGGCCTGTTGATCGAGCCGATCATAGGGTACAGATCACCGGTACACGTAAGCCTTCCGATCATTATCGGGGCCGGTGGCGTCGGTTACCAGTATTACAGCGAACTACCGCCACAAGTGGACCACCTCAATTATGATGATCATTCACAGGCCTTCTTCGTGGTGGAACCGGGGATCGAACTAGAGGTGAACATCATTCCGCTGGTACGCCTTGGCCTTGGCGCATCGTACCGCTACACCAGCGATATCGATCTGCCGGAAACACCGAAGGACGCGTTGCACGGATTCAACGCCGGTGCATCGATCAAGATCGGGAAATTCTGATCGAGGAAGAACGCGCGAGGGAGGCCCACGAGCGGTGCGCGCCGCAACGCTTGTGGATCACGCAAAATAAAGAACGAAATACGATGGGGGTCCTTGATCGGCCGCCTGTCATATCAAAGACAAAACGAACAGACGACCATGCGCCTTTTTCTGACAACATCATGGATGGTGATCGCGGGGGTCGCGATCGCACAGGGCAACCTGCAGACCGTGCGCGGCACGGTGGTGGATGTGGATACACGACAACCGCTCTTCGGGGCCACGGTGATCTTGGCGGACCGCGAACCACTGATCGGCACCACCACAGATCCGGAAGGCCGCTTCGTGATGGAAGCCGTACCGGTGGGCCGGATCGCCCTGCAGGTGCGCATGCTCGGTTACGATGAACAACTGCTCCCCAACCTGCTGCTGAACAGCGCCAAGGAACTGGTGCTCGAGATAAAGATGCAGGGATCGCTGGTGCAATTGAACGAAGTGGTGATCAGCGGAAAGAAAGCCCACGGTGAGGTGCGCAACGACATGGCCGTGCTGAGCGCACGCAAGATCGGTGTGGAGGAGACATCGCGCATCGCGGGAGGCATAAACGATCCGGCGCGGATGGTCACGACATTCAGTGGCGTGGCGAGCGATCCGGCGGGCGACAACACGGTGATCGTGCGCGGCAACTCACCCAAGGGCGTGCTCTGGCGGCTTGAAGGCATCGAGATACCGAACCCCAACCACTTCGCGAACGATGGTACCACGGGCGGCCCGATCAACGTGCTCAACAGCGAGATGATCGATGACAGCGATCTCTACACCGGCGCGTTCGCCGCGGAATATGGCAATGTGACAAGCGCCGTGTTCGACATGAAACTTCGCGACGGCAACGATCGGTCCCGCGAATACACCTTGAAGGCCGGCGTGCTCGGCACCGATCTTACGGCGGAAGGACCCGTTCCTGGGATCGGTGGCGGATCGTACCTCGTGAATTACAGATACAGTTCCCTGGCCCTGCTCGATCAGACCGGCATCGTGGATTACCAGGGCGTGCCCAATTACACGGATGGCGCCTTCAAATTGAAACTGCCTGCAGGCAAGGCCGGAACGTTCTCGCTCTTCGGGCTTGGCGGAAGAAGCGCGATCGAGCAGAAGGATGAAGGCTTCACCGGCGATACGCTTTTCGCCGAAAGCGAATTCGGTTCACGCATGGGCGTGCTGGGCCTTACGCATACGAGGTTGTTCGGATCGAACAACTTCCTGTACTCGACCGTGTCGGTGAGCGGCAACGGCAGCACTTCCGAATGGCGATCCACCGATGCACCCGGCGAAGAACCGCTGGAACTGCGCGAGCAGCAGGATATGCGCCGCTGGACGATGCGCGCGACCAGCACCCTGAACACGCGGATCAACGCAGCGCATAAACTGCGCAGTGGCCTCATCGTTTCGATGGACCGGTACGAACTGGAAATGGATTGGTGGGAATTCGATCCGGGACGGATGGAACGCGTGCTGGACCAGGAAGGGGAAGCAGTGACGTTACAGGCCTTCACCAGCTGGAAATGGCGCATGAGCGAAAAGCTCGCGCTCACCACCGGCGTGCATGTGCTGCATTACAGCTTGAACGGATCCACCAGCCTGGAACCACGGATCGGCATGCGGTACCAGATGGATACGCGCCGTGCCTTCATGATCGGTGCAGGCCTGCACAGCAGAACGGAGAGCGTGATGACCTACCTGGCACGCGCCACACGTGCGGATGGCACAACCTACCAACCCAACCATGATCTGGGCCTCGGCCGCGCCGCCCACGCCGTGATCGGTTACGAGCACATGATCACCGAGGATATTCAATTGAAAGCGGAAGCCTATTACCAATATCAGTATGACCAGCCCGTTGAGAACAATGGCAGCAGTGGATTCTGGTTGGGTAATTGGGATGGCTGGTTCACCGATCGAGACCTTGTGAACAGGGGTACCGCGACCAACGCGGGAATGGAACTGAGCGCGGAGAAGTTCTTCACCCGCGGCTGGCACGCCATGGCCACGCTGAGCCTTTTCGAAGCGAACTACACCGCCCTGGATGGCGTGGAACGTAACTCGCGCTACAACCTCGGCGGCGTAGGCAACCTGCTCGCCGGCAAGGAATGGAAAGTGGGCCGTGAAGGCAGGGACAAAGTACTTACCACCGGTCTTCGTTTCAGCATAATGGGCGGCCAATGGCACACGCCGATCGATCTGCAGGCCAGCATCGCGGCAGATCACCAGGTGGATGTGAACGATCCGATGAGCTTCAAGAACGAGCCGGTGCAGAAGCTCGATCTATTGGTCGCCTACAGGGTGGGCCGTGCGAAAGTGAGCCATGAGATAAAGGCCGATGTGCAGAACGTGCTCAACGCGAACACTCCGGTGTACCGCTATTTCAACAGCCGCACGGGAAGCATCGGAACCGTAGGGCAGCTTGCCATGCTGCCGGTGTTGCAGTACACGCTCCGCTTCTGATATCCGCAGAAGGAAGTAGGAATGAAGGGGGGAAAATGATCTTCCCTTCACTCCGTTCCCCCGATCTGTGCTGCGCGCGGACGCTAACTTTACTGTTGAATGCACGAGATCGAGCCATATTTCAACTGGCGGCACCGCTATTTGGCCGAAGAGGACGAACGTTCGCCCTTCCATGGCCGCGAACACAGCGAATTCTACTTCACGCATTCGGTCTATGATCATGCGATCCATCCGCAGTGGGACGAGATCGGGAGCGAAACGTTGTACTTGAAGTTGTTGTTCGCCGATTACGATGAAGGGTTCGCCATCATCGAATTCATCGGCGAATGGAACGATCTGCTTGGCAATGACATCATGTTCCTGAAACGCGACATCATCGAGCCGTTGATCGGTGAAGGGATCTCCAAGTTCATCCTGATCGGTGAGAACGTCCTGAACTTCCATACGAGCGATGAGGAGTATTACAATGAATGGTTCGAGGATGTCTCCGAAGCGGACGGCTGGATCGCCCTGTTGAATTTCCGCGACCATGTGCTGCTGGACATGCAGCAGGCGAATATCGATCAGTATTTCCTGCTCGGTGGAAAGTTGAACGCGCTCAACTGGCGCACGCTGGAGCCTGATGATCTTTTCCGCGGGGTGGAAGGCCTGGTGATGCGCCGGATCGGGATCTGATCAGATCCAACCGTTCAGTTCGTAATAGGCGATCGCGACATATTCGCGCAGGCAGGTGATCTCCAGTTTCAGGTAGTTCCAGAAGTTGTAACGAAGATCCAGGTTGCTTGAAACATCGGGCACCACCTTGTTCCCACCGATGCGCCGGTGATCGTAATCCAGATCAATGAACATGGCATGATCGAAGGCTGGCGCAGCATTCAGCCGGGTGAATCCGACCTTTCGGAACGCCGCAAGGGTGCGATACATGTTCTCCGGTGCGGTAACGATAGCGATCCGTTCATCCTTCGCCTCTATCGCATCCGCCAGTGCGATCGCCTGTTCGCGCGTATTCGTTCCTTCAAGAATGCGAATGATCCGATCCGGCTCGACACTTTTCAAGATCAGTTCATCTACCATTTCCTGCATCACCGCCGTGTCCTTCGGATGCACCATATAGATCGTAGCATCCGGTGATCGGGCGGCTTCCAGGGCGCCATGGTGAAGGCGAAGCAACTCCGGTCCTGAAGGCATTCCGCTACCACCAAGGATCACGATCAGATCCACTTGATCCGTACAG
The DNA here is from genome assembly GCA_023430945.1 of Bacteroidota bacterium. Taxonomy (GTDB): domain Bacteria; phylum Bacteroidota; class Bacteroidia; order Flavobacteriales_F; family PHOS-HE28; genus PHOS-HE28. Next base: position 3,232 of record JAEYYE010000258.1, on the reverse strand, counting down.
ATCCGATCAACGGAAGCGAGCGCGCGATGTGCGTCAAAAGGGATCCGCGTGAACGCCAGCAGGATCATGATCGTTCCAACGGCACCAGTGAAGAGAACGATCCACTTCAGCGGCCGCTTTGCAATACGGACGATCGTAGTGAAGAGCGATCCGGAATTGATGGTCGGCGGTGGCATTGCGCCGCAAATTAGCGGCATGCGCGCGTTCGCCGATCAGGGCTTGTAGTACTTGAGCGCATCGCTCATGTACTTCTGCAGATCCTGCATGCGTCGTTGATCGCTGGGGTGCGTGCTCAGGATCTCGGGCGGTTTGCCGCCGCCACCGGAAGCCTGTGACATACGTTCCCAGAATTTCGGTGCTTCGCGCGGATCGTATCCGGCCATCGCCATGAATATCAATCCCATGCGATCGGCCTCGCTCTCATGCTGGCGGCTGTAGGCCAGCATGCCCAACTGCCCTCCGATCCCCACGCTTTGCATGAAGATATCACGGGCCAGTCCGGGCTTCTGTGCGGTAAGCACATCAAGCGTCATTCCCGCGCCCTGCAATGCGATCGCCTGGCTCATGCGTTCGTTCCCGTGCCGGGCGATGGCGTGCGCGATCTCGTGCCCCATCACCACGGCAAGCCCGGTGGTGTTCTGCGTTACGTTCATGATCCCGGTATACACCACCACTTTTCCACCGGGCATCGCCCATGCATTGATCTGGTCATCCTGCACCACGTTGAATTCCCATTCAAAATCCTTCACCCGATCGGCGGCGTTATTGGCACGTAGGTATTCGCCTGCGGCTGAAGCCAGCCGTTGACCGATCTCGCGCACTTCCTTCACCCTTGGATCACTAGGTGGCAACGGAGGTGTCTGGCTGAGAAAATCAGCGTATTGCGTACTTGCCATGCCCATCAGAGTGGATTCACCCACCAGGTTCAGTTGGCGGCGGCCTGTGATCGGCACGGTCTGGCAGGCCTCGAATACGACCACGCAGGATAGGAAAAGGATCGGTCGAAAATTCATCTTTTCAATTTATTGGATATCGGCTGAAAGTCCCCGGTCGAGCAGTGCGGTGCACTTCGGTTCAAGTTGATCGAAGGTGCCGCGTTTCACGCTGCACTTTCCGTTATAATGAACGATCATCGCGCATTGCTCCGCCTGGATCGGATCATGATCGCAGATCTCCATCAAGCTGAGGATCACATGATCGAATGTGTTCACATCATCGTTGTGCAGGATGATCTCGCGAACAGGCCCCGTCTCTGATCGCACTTCTTCCAGAAGTGCTTCCTCCGGCAGATCGAAAGGTCTCATCGGCTTCACAAAAAAGTGTTTGCAAAGTTAGGGCCAGTCGTATGCAGCTGCCACCATGCGAGCGACGAACTGATCCGATCGGACTTGGGATAAGTCCATGAAAGATACTGGGGATCGATCCCTCACGGCTGGGCGAGAATACCTGGCCCGTGCTCGGCGAGCAGGGTCACCGCATCCCGGATCGGGATCCGTTTACCGTTGAGATAGGCTGTAACGAAGGCATCCTTCACACCCAGATCGATGATCTGAAGACGTCGTTCACGCGCGCCATCCATGGATGGATAAACGCCTGTTGAATAGCGGATCTTTTCCGTTTCGGTGAGTTCGCTCACCAACGGAGTGATGTTGTAGAGCTTATCAAGCTCCACAGGTTTCGTGTAAACACCCACCTGAACGGTGAAGAACAGGCCCATGATCATCTCCACCGGACGTGCAGGTGCCGCGCCGGTGACAGGATAGTAGTTCGATGCGGCCGCGTTCGGTTTGAATTGAGCGATGATCGCTTCCGCGGAAGCAGGATAGCTCTTCAGGATCCGCTCGTTCTCCTGCGCCTCCGTAACCACCGGCAGCGGTTCGGTCGTGGTCGTTCCAGCGGTGCGTTCTACAACAGGCGTGGAGTTCCGGTCCGATCGGGCGGGCTCCTCCCCTGTTCCTGCGGTCGGCGTACGTCCGGGTTCAACATTCACCTGGGTACGATCACGTGCAGGCTGAACGGGTTGTCCTGGCAAGGGCGGGTTATCCTGTACCACCACATCCCTTGGATCGATCACCGTGGATGGATCGGACCTGTCCACAGGCGTGATCGGGTTCGAAGGTGCTGAAGTTCCCGTGTTCTGTTCCGCAGTTGGACTTACCGTGTTCGCAGGGCGCTCGTTGGTACTCCGGGGCGGATCGGTCGTTGCCACATCACCAGCACGATCGGCACGCATCGCTTCACCCAATGGGATCCGCTTGCCATCCAGGTAAGCCACTACGAACGCATCGCGATAGCCACGGCTGCGGACCTTGTCCTTCGCAATGAACGCCTGGTCGAATGAATTGAAAAGACCTGCCGTGTAGCGCGTGAGGCCGTTGCCCGCATCCTCGCCCATCACCGGTGTCATGTCGCTGAACACTTCATCTTCGATCTCGTTGCGGAACGCGCCGATCTGTACTTTGAAGACAAGCCCCTTGGGCATTTCAGCATTGCGAAGGATCGGTTGTGTTACGCGCTGGCCCTCGGGGCGCAGTTGGAAAATATCATCCACCAGGACTTCCGGCATTTCGAAGAACTTGATGGCTGCATCTGGAGGTACGGCGATCGGTCGATCCGCCGGCGTGCTCGCAGGAGTGGTGCGTTCCGGCGCAGCAAGATCCATATTCACAGGTTCGCTTGCATCGGACACCGAGGTATCGGCCGGCTTTGGCTGATCGGCAGGTCCATTGACCTGGGCGATCGCCGTTGGGCGGGTTTCCGCGGACTGATCCGGTTTGCGTCGGGTGCGTGCTTCCAACGCGCGCAATTCACTGGCATCCGTTGGATCCATACCCTGCAGGATGGCCCCGGCCTGTTCTTCACTTTGTGTGGATGCCACGCGCAATCGATCCGCAATGTTTGAGAGTGAATCAGCGCGAGCCGTGATCGCTGTGGCCTTTTCCATGAGGATCCGCGAACGTTCGGCCGCCTCGGAAGCGCTAATGCGTGCGTTCACGGCTTCGTTCTCGAAATAGCGGGCTTCCGTGCGCAGCCCTTCTGCGAGCGATCGGTTCAACGCCGCAGCGTTGGCGGCCTCATCCGCAGCTTCGATCTGCGCCAGGGATCTTGCCTTCGCCTGGAAATAGCGACTGGCATCCTGCATCTGCATCACCATCACCTGCTCATCCAGATCGAGGTAGTAGAACTTCACGAGCCGATCGAAGAAGATCTTGTTCTGCAGGGCCTGGCGCTC
>JAEYYE010000250.1 GCA_023430945.1 Bacteroidota bacterium | reverse complement strand
GTCCATAACAACCCCTTTCAAGGTGCCTTCCTGAGCGATTGAAATTCCGGCCAGGATCGAACCGATCAGCAGTGAGACGAGCCTCTTCATCCAGATCCTAATTTTGTGGGAACGCCTTTTTCGATCGCGGGCAGTGAGGCGATGCGGGTAAATTTAAACGGAAACAGAATTGTCGCAGGAGCTTACCGATGAAGCATGGGTGCACCGGATCGCTCTCTCGTTGCTGAAAGGCATCGGTCCGATCAATGCGCGGAACCTGGTGGCTTATTGCGGCGGCGTAGATCCGATCTTCACCGATCGCAAATTGAAGAATACGCTGGCCAAAGTGCCGGGGATCGGTGCGAAGCTGATCGCAAGCATCACCGATCGGAAAGTGCTTGCCGAGGCGGAGAAAGAACTAGCCTATGTGCGCAAGCACGGCATCCGCATGATGTTCTACCTCGATCACGAATATCCGCGGCGCTTGAAGAATTGCCCGGATGCACCAGTGCTTCTCTACGCGAAAGGTCCGGCCGATCTGGATCATCACCACATGGTCGCGATCGTTGGAACGCGCACTCCAAGCGACTTGGGAAGAAAACTTTGCCAGGAATTGGTGGAAGGCCTCGCCGAAGTGAACGCGACGATCGTCAGCGGACTCGCTTATGGGATCGATATCGTAGCACACCGTAGCGCAGTGAAGTTGGATCTGCCTACGATCGGTTGCGTGGCGCATGGACTCGATCGATTGTATCCCGGCGAACATGCGGCAACGGCGAAGGAAATGCTCGAACATGGAGCTCTTGTGACCGAGCTGCCGAGCGGAAGTCCGTTCGCGCCGGGCAATTTTCCGGCGCGTAATAGAGTGATCGCCGGATTATCGGACTGCACGGTGGTGATCGAGAGCGGGCCGAAAGGCGGAAGTTTGATCACTGCGGATATCGCGAACAGTTACGATCGCGAGATCTTCGCTTATCCGGGCCGGCCATCCGATCCGCGAAGTGAAGGTTGCAATGCGCTGATCCAGCAGAACAAGGCGATGCTCGTGACCTCGCCGAAGGATGTGATCACCTTCATGGAATGGCTGCCGCAGGCGAACAAGAAAGCCGTGCAAGCTTCGCTATTCGTAGACCTGCTGCCGGAGGAGCAGGCGTTGGTGGACATCATCAAGAGCAAGGGGAAGATCGCGATCGATGAACTTTGCATTGAAAGCCGGCTCACACAAGGAAAGGCCGCCAGTCTCCTGCTCAATCTGGAATTCAACGGCGTGGTGCGATCGCTGCCGGGAAAGATGTACATGTTGAATTGAGCTCAATTCCTTATTACCGAACGAATGCTTTTTGGGCGGGTTTCAGCCGGGTCGTGGCTACGCCTGCAAGTCCTCCTTCGCTGCGCTTCGTGCGGGCTTTACGGCTTCGCCACTCACGCAGATCCGGAGTTGACGAGAAGATCCTGTCGCTGACTGATGATCGCAGGTATTTGCGCGTTTCCGGGTCAAGCCCGGAATGACATCGCTGTAAGCCGGGGAATGACTACGCTATCCGGAATGACATTGGGCATGCGCCAGCGCGTGAAGGATAGGAGCGGAAAGCCCGGACCACAGGGAGGACTTGCAGCGGATAGCCTGACAGCGAACCGGCGGTCTCCGCCGGATCGGTGGCACGCCCAACTGACTTTACATCAGCCGTTCCACTCCATCATTATTAAGGGGCTACCTTCGCGCCCAATTCAACCAACATCCCCGAGATGGCAACGGCAACGGCTAAAAAAGCAACGTCGAAGAATTCAACAAGCAGCAGTACTGAGAAACTGGTGAACGCCTTCATGCAGAACGTGATGGCGCGCAACGCCAACGAACCCGAGTTCCTGCAGGCGGTGCATGAAGTGGCGGAAACGGTGATCCCCTTCATGGAGAAGAACCCGAAATACAAGGGCAAGATGCTCCTGGAGCGCATGGTGGAGCCGGAGCGCACGATCATTTTCCGCGTGCCTTGGGTGGACGATCTGGGCAACATTCAAGTGAATCGCGGCTATCGCGTGGAATTCAACAGTGCGATCGGACCCTACAAAGGCGGGATCCGTTTCCACCCCAGCGTGAACCTGAGCATCCTGAAATTCCTTGGCTTCGAGCAGACCTTCAAGAACAGCCTCACCACTCTGCCGATGGGCGGTGGCAAGGGCGGAAGCGATTTCGACCCGAAAGGAAAGAGCGCGAACGAGGTGATGCGTTTCTGCCAGAGCTTCATGACCGAGCTGTGGCGCCACATTGGTGCGGATACCGACATCCCTGCGGGCGACATCGGTGTTGGTGCGCGCGAGATCGGTTTCATGTATGGCCAGGACAAGCGCCTGCGCAATGAATTCACCGGCGTGTTCACCGGAAAAGGCCGCACTTGGGGAGGATCGCTGATCCGTCCGGAAGCGACCGGTTATGGCTGCGTGTATTTCGCTGAGGAGATGATGAAGCGCAACAAGACGAGCTTCAAGGGAAAGACCGTAGTCGTGAGCGGAAGCGGCAACGTGGCGCAGTACGCGATCGAAAAGGCAACGCAGTTCGGCGGAAAAGTGGTGACAGCGAGTGACAGTGATGGCGCGATCTTCGATCCGAACGGGATCGATGGCGAAAAGCTCGCCTGGTTGATGGAACTGAAGAACGTACGTCGCGGCCGGATCGAGGAATACGCCAAGAAATTCAAGGGCGCGACCTATACGGCTGATGCCCGCTCGTGGGATGTGGCGAAAAAAGTCGACATCGCGCTGCCTTGTGCCACGCAGAACGAATTGGATCTGCGCAACGCGAAGGATCTTGTGAAGAAAGGTGTACAGTACGTTGCCGAAGGCGCGAACATGCCGAGCACTCCGGAGGCGATCGAGATCTTCCATGCGAACGGGATCCCGTTCGCACCGGGCAAGGCGAGCAACGCGGGCGGTGTTGCCACCAGCGGCCTGGAGATGAGCCAGAACAGTCTGCGTTTGAGCTGGACGCGCGAGGAAGTGGATCTGCGGTTGCACGAGATCATGAAGAGCATCCATTCTGCTTGCGTTCAACATGGCAGCGATGGAAAGAAGGTGAACTATGTGCTGGGCGCGAACATCGCAGGCTTCGTGAAAGTGGCCGATGCGATGATCGAACAAGGGGTGGTCTAATAGAATTCAACTCCGATCAGAAAGGCCGCCAATGTGCGGCCTTTCTCTTTTTCCGATCGATCATCCGTAGAGCAACAACTACGGATGCGGGGCGGCAGCGCGGCAGTGCGATCGGATCCGCGGACACGAACGTTCACGCGGAAACCCGCGCCAATGCTGAAGGATCCGGCATTCCCATCGACTGGCACATGCTTGGCCTGCGGCGCCATCACCGACCTCTTACACATGAACACCTCGCTCACCAACGGAACTGTCCGCATCGATCCAGCTGCGATCCAGAACGAACCTTACTTCACACAAGCTGATTACGATGAATTCCAAGCATTGATCGAATCCAAGATGGCCGAGGCACGCGCCACGCTCGATCTGCTTCACCAAACCCTTTTGCTCGATCGCTCCAACGGCACCGATGATA
>JAEYYE010000204.1 GCA_023430945.1 Bacteroidota bacterium | reverse complement strand
CACCAGGGAAGGTACGAACAAGTAAGACTTACACCATTGGTCCAGAGACCACCCTCAATGGGTGGTTTCTTTTTGGAACAAAGCAGATGGAATGGTCGGTGTGGCATGCACCCTTCAAGCGGGGAGGATCTTGCGATCTCCACAGCACTGGGGATGACCACGCACGCGCCAGCACCGCCTTCCCCGAACGGATCCCACAAGGATCATGATCTGCATGGGGCAGAGCACCGGCAGGTTGCCGGTGATCAAAAATTCAAAGTATCATGGCAGAAGAAAGAGATCAAATGCAACGTGGAGGTCAGGATAAACAAAGCCGCGAACAAGGCCGCGATCAGGGTCGTGGACAGGGTGGTGATGATCCCAACCGTGGTTTCGCCTCCATGGATGAGGACCGGCAGCGCGATATCTCCAGCAAAGGCGGACAGATGAGCGGGGGCAATTACAGGAATGATCCAGCACGCGCTTCCGAAGCCGGCCGCAAAGGTGGTGAGTCCAACGGAGGTAATTCCGGCGGACGCGACCAAAATGAGAACCGGTAGGATCCAGTGCTCAGAGGTACTCGAACGATCCCGGTCATTTGCCGGGATCGTTCTTTTTTGAACGGATCAGGGATCTTCAGGCGTGGATCGATCCTGCCGCGGTTTGAAGTCGAAATTCAAGCTGAAGTTCATTTCCGGTGAAGCGATGCTGAACCGATCGGCTTCGCTGAATTGCAATGCAGTGCCCAATTGCAGGGTTATGCGATCGCCAACCTTGTAACCAAGCTGAAGGTTTTCCTCGAGCAGGATGTTGCCCGGTTCGCCGGTAAGATCGACCATGGCTTGCGCGAACGGTGAAATGGAGAATTTTCCGCTCAATGGGAATTCAGCACTGTAACCGATCCCCGTGAGCCAGGTGATCCCATCATCTTCCGGCGAACGCTCAAGTACAGTGGAAACGCTATGGGTCGTGTTGGGATTCGCCAGCGCATAACCGAACATCAGATCCTGCGAGATCGCATCACCTTCCTCGAACGATCTGTTGAGCCCGATCTGCCCGGTCCAGAAATTCCGTGCGATCGCACCTTCACCGATCATCAGGTATGCAAGCACCAGCATCAGGTTCTTGTACATTTCCCTTTCGATCGATGAACCGCTGATATCGAAATACAGGCCACGACCATGAAGAACGATCAAACGATGGATCCGATCGACTCTGTCAGCCGATGAGTGACATTGATCGACACCTCGATCAGGAACGTTCGTCACCAGTTCTCAAGGCAACTGCTCGAGGCGCTGTATGGTGGGGATCACGCCACCAATTGCGTTGAGGATGATGTCACGATCGTTGCCGCCACCCGTGTACTTCACGTTGCCGTTCAAGTCCAGATCCCCGGGTTCGTATCCGCTCACGATATTCGTGGGAACCGTTCCACCGATCTCGAGCAGGATCCGATCGCGATCATTGTTCATTCCCGTGTACTTGATCGATCCATCGTTGTTCACATCACCGCTCCAGAGAACGAATTTGCCGTTGATCTGCGCCTGCGCATCCACGCCATAAGTGGGAATGGTCGCCGAGGTCAGATCGATGTGGACCGGTACCGGGCCCAGTTGCAGCGCACCGGCGGTCATCACGCCAAGGTGGTTGCGGTGCCTGATCGCGATGTGGTATTGTGCCGCTGCCATGTTGGTGAAGCGCACGGGCGTGGAACCATCCACATCCACGATGTCGCCATCGCGCTGGATCAGGGCAGCGCGCCGGGCTACGATCTGTGCCGGTTGCTGGGCATCCCGAAGTTCGATCAGTACCCAATCCACGATCGCATCCGCGCCGCTCTTCGTGGCATGGGTCGTATCCAACTGTTCCGATCCAGTATAGGCATACGGCGGAATATTGTACGGTTGCTGAAGAGGGAGCATCTGTTGTTGCCGCAGATCATCGCGCATCATGCCCGTGCCCTGATCGTATGCGCCCTGTAACAACGCTTTCACTGAAACCACAAGGTTGGTCTGCACCGGTCCCTCGATCATGTAGAATTGCCCACCGCTCACCAGCGAACCGCTATTGATCGCACTTCCCAGGATGCTTTGTGCCTGCACAGTGGCGAGCAACAGGACCCTGTCCTGTACATCGAAGAGATGGGTCAAATCAACAATGCCGCTGGTCTCCCAGTTGCCGTGATCGGATGGCGCGGTATCGTACTGCCCATCAGGAAGCGTGGCGTTGCGATCGACCATTCCGATCCGGGTGAGCTGTCCGCTGAATGGATCGAGCTTCCAGATGGAAGCCTCCATTCCACTTGTACCGCCGAACGAGTTGGTGTAGGTGGCTTCATCTTCCTGGATGTAGATCGAACCATCATCGGCCCAATCCACATTGTCCGGGCTGCGCAGGCCGTGATCGGGGTGGGGGAATTGGCCGTTGCCTGCGTCATCGCCATCATAGATGATGTGGACTTCGGCGCTCAGATCCGTGGGGTCGATGTCGATGATGTAGGTGGTTCCCCAATCATCAGCAGGGAAGAGATGGCCGCGGCCTGTGCTCGCATACACGATCCGGGTGTGATCGTACGGATCGGTGGCAAGATCTTCCGGCCGCGAAAAGCGGAACATGCCGATCGCGTTGCCCAGCGCATATTGCTTGTTCTGGTCGGCGAAGCCCAGCGCATCATAACCACTGGTGCCAGCAAGCGCCGCGTTGTAATGTGCGATCGGTTGGAACGATCCGTTGAATTTGGTGCCGGTGCCGTTCACGTGTTGCGGGCTGGTGAAGCCATCGCTGGAAACGAAGACGTGCAGTGTTCCGAAGGCCAGCCCGTTCCGATCAAGGAACGTGTTTCCACCGAAGTGGTCCTTCTCACCAACGAAAAGGTACAGCGGCGCTGCTTCCGTATCATCTCCGATCAACATCATCACATGATCGGGATCCACCGGTTGGATGAAGGTGCCGTTCTCCCACTTCGCACGGCCGAGCCATGGCGCTGCGTACAGATCACCATTATCCACATCCAGTATGAAACCCTGGCCATTCGGCGCTTCTTCTCCCGTAACGAAAAGATCATCTTCCAAATTGAACGTCCCAGCTTCATACAACGAAGCTGAACAAAGCCGGTCAACTCCTTCGAGAGTGCTCGATCCTTCATTGATCTTCGTGGCGGTCGTTG
>JAEYYE010000055.1 GCA_023430945.1 Bacteroidota bacterium | reverse complement strand
AGCAATGATCGATCACAACAACGTCTCTGGAAGGTTCTCGTAGCCTTCATCAACTTCCAGGTCCGGTTGCTTGTACGCGTTCACCGCAAGCTGATCGCAGAGTTCGTTCAACGGATGGCCGTTGTGCCCGCGGATCCATTTGAACTTCACGTTGTGCTTGCGGTACACGTTCAAGAAGCGTTTCCAGAGATCGGGATTCTTCGTCTTCGCGAAGCCTTTTTTCTCCCAACCGAAAAGCCAGCCCTGCTCGATCGCATCCACCACGTATTTGCTATCGCTCACCACCGTCACCTGCATGCCAGGGCGCTTCAACGCTTCCAGCGCCACGATCACTGCGAGCAGTTCCATGCGGTTGTTGGTCGTTCGCCGGAAACCGCCCCACAATTCCTTGCGGTACTTGCCCGATTCCAGCACCGCGCCATAGCCTCCCGGACCGGGATTTCCGCTGGCGGCGCCATCGGTATGGATCGTTACCTGCATTCAGTTCGCGAAGTTGCCACCGGATGCATGTTCTTTCAACGATCCGCGTAAATTTCACGCACCCAACCAGCCGCACCATGAGAAAACTCATTACCCTTCTTGCCGCCTTCACGCTCGCATTCGGCACCTCGGCACAGGAGGTCCAGAAGTGCTGCAACAGCACCAACAGCTCGTTCCTGCTGGGATCGGCGAACTATGCGCGGCACAACCAAAGCCTCTACCTTCCATCTGATTTCAATAACGCCATCTCCGGCAACATCACACATCTCTATTATCGCTACGGCACCGCCAATGCGGAACAAGGCAATGTGCTCACCGATCTTACGATCAGCATGGCGCACACCACGCAGACAAGTTTCATCAATGATGCGTTCATCACGCAGGGGTTCGTGCCTGTTCTGGCAAGCGCGGAATACACCATCCCTCCGGGCATACCCGATGAATGGTTCGTGATCGAATTGGATCAGCCCTTCGCTTATGATGCTACGCTTAACCTTGTGGTGGACATCCGGTTCGACCAAAGCCAGACCTTGCTTACCTGCCGGGCAGTTGGCACCCCGGGACGCAAGATCGCCACAGGCGATCCGCTCTCTCTTGTTGGCACCACCACCAGCGACAACCTGCATGATATCGGTTTCGATCTGGATGGCGCCACTGGCATTTCATCCAGTGGGCCGATCTATTTCACAAGTCATCCCAATCCAGCGAACGATCGGTTCCAGGTGACTTTCGGGCAGGCGATCACAGCACCGATCGAAGTGCAGGTCATGGATGCCACCGGCCGTTCCGTGGGCGGAGGAAAGTTGCCGGCAGGTTCCGATCGGTTGTTGCTGGATGTATCGGCTTACGCTCCCGGCCTTTACACCATTGGATCGGCCGATCGCTCGATCAACGTGCGGTTCGTGCGGGAGTGAAGCAAAGGCCTACGGGAAGAGGTAGGTGATGTTGCCGGCGAAGAGCTTCACCGATATCGCCAGCAGTATTATCCCGAAAGCCTTTCGAAGCACGATCAGCCCCACACGCCCGAGCAATCGTTCGATCCGGTTGGTGAGCAGCAGTACCACCACCACCACGATCATATTGAGCGCGATCGCTACGAGAATATTCACTGTCTGGATCTCCGCACGCAGGGAAAGGATCGTGGTGATCGTACCCGCACCGGCGATCACAGGGAATGCGAGCGGCACTATGCTGTACACTTTGGGATCGTCGCTCGGCAGGCCCGGCGTTTCGGGATTCGCCTGGTCTTCCTTGAAGAGCTTGATCCCAAGGATCATTTCAAGCGCAATGAAGAACAGCACCAGCGAGCCGGCCACGGCGAACGAATTCACATCGATCCCCACGAACGAAAGGATCGCCTCCCCCACATACAGGAACGTGATCATGATCGCCAGGCTCACCAGCGTGGCGCGGGCAGGATAGATCTTGCCGGCCTTCTGGCGCACCTGCAGTATGATCGGTATGCCGCCCACGATATCGATCACCGCGAACAACACCAGGAATGCCTTGCCGATCTCCGCAATATCAACCATGCCTGCAAAGGTGATGCAGTAAATGCGGAAGTGGGCGATGCCGCATCGTTCTTATCTGCATGAGAAGAACGATCACCGGTGCGGCCCGCGCTGCTACGGGCTGCGCTTCGCTCCGGTCCTGGCCCGCAGGGGCCAGGGACTTCCCCTTCGCATCGCTATCGCAACCCTCCGATCAGCTTTTCCACTGCCCCCGGGAAATGTTGGTGCTCCAGGGCATGGATCCGATCGGCGAGCGATCCGGGCGTATCATCCTCCTTCACTTCGCATTCGATCTGAAGCAGGTGTTCGCCTTCATCATAATGTTCGTTCACCAGGTGGATCGTGATGCCGCTCCGGCGATCGCCCGCAGCGATCACCGCTTTATGTACGTTCTCCCCGTACATCCCTTTGCCGCCATACTTCGGCAGAAGCGCCGGGTGGATGTTCACGATCCGGCCTTCGAAGGCATGCACCATGGTGATCGGGATCAGCCGTAGAAAACCCGCGAGCACGATCACATCGATCCGCAGGGTGACCAACTCCCTTTCAACTACACCTTCGCGCAATTCCTTTCCGGTGAACAACAGGCTGGGAACGCCCAGGTCCCACGCGCGCTGCAGTACACCGGCCCGCGGCTGATCGCAACCCACCAGTACCACTTCGCCGATCGCACTTTCCTTGAAATGCTCGATCAAGCGCTGCGCATTGGTGCCCGATCCAGAGGCCAGGATCGCGATCCTTCGGCGATCGGTAAGTGCCATCGTGCCGCGAAGATGCGAAGCTTTTTACAGCCATCGGCCATCTTTATTTTTCAGGGTAACGGTGCCGGCCTTCCCTTCGCATGCATTGAAGTTCAGCGCTTTACGTCATTTCAGGCAAGCCGGATCGGCCTGTGTGCAGAACATCCGGCGACCGGGCGGGTTGCAAAAGTGAAAATTGTCTTTCCTTTGCAGCCTGTTCAACCAACAACGAACCGACATGTCGGACATTAAGTCAAGGGTCATCGCCATCATCGTGGATAAGCTCGGAGTAGATCAGGGCGAAGTCACCCCTGAGGCGAGTTTCACGAACGACCTTGGCGCGGACAGCCTTGATACCGTCGAGCTCATCATGGAGTTCGAAAAGGAGTTCAACATCGCCATCCCCGATGATCAGGCCGAAAAGATCCAGACCGTGGGTCAGGCCGTGGATTACGTGGAGAAGAACGCAAAGTGATCCCGGTCCGCGAGGACCTAACGTATGGAGCTCAGGCGCGTGGTCATTACCGGTCTGGGTGCGCTTACGCCCATAGGCAATACTCTCGCTGAGTATTGGGATGGGTTGGTGAGCGGCCGAAGCGGCGCTGCGCCCATCACCCGGTTCGATGCGAGCAAGTTCAAGACGCGGTTCGCCTGTGAAGTGAAAGGGTTCAACCCCGAGGACTTCATCGATCGCAAGGAGGCCCGCAAGATGGATCCCTACAGCCAGTTCGCTGTGGTGTGTTCCGATGAAGCGATCGCCGACAGCGGACTCGATCTGGCGAAGGAGGATCTCGATCGCTTCGGCGTTGTATGGGGTTCCGGGATCGGTGGGCTCAAAACGTTCCAGGACGAATGCATGAACTTCGCGAAGGGCGATGGCACGCCGCGTTTCAACCCGTTCTTCATCCCCAAGATGATCGCGGACAGCGCGTCGGGCCTGATCAGCATGAGGCACGGACTGCGCGGCCCTTCGTACGTCACGGTCTCCGCCTGCGCTTCGGGCAACAACTCGATCATCGACTCCTTCAACCTGATCCGCCTTGGAATGGTGGACATGATGGTGACCGGCGGAAGCGAAGCGAGCATCTACGAAGCGGGCGTGGGCGGTTTCAATGCGCTTCACGCGATGAGCACGCGCAACGATGACCCTGCCACCGCATCGCGGCCATACGACAAGGATCGCGATGGTTTCGTGCTCGGCGAAGGCGGTGCTGCGATCATTCTGGAGGATCTCGAACATGCGCTTGCGCGCGGCGCCAGGATCTATGCGGAGATCATCGGCGGCGGAATGTCATCCGATGCATACCATATCACAGCGCCGCATCCGGAGGGACACGGCGCGTTCCTGTGCATGCGCAACGCTTTGATCGATGCGAAGATCGAGGCCACCGAGGTGGATCTGGTGAACACGCACGGCACCAGCACCCCGATCGGCGATCCGCAGGAAGTGAAGGCGATCCAGCGTTTATTCGGCGATCACGCGTACAACCTGAGCATCTGTTCCACCAAGAGCATGATCGGCCATTTGCTCGGTGCCGCTGGAGCGGTGGAGGCCGTGGCCAGCATCCTTGCGATCAAGCACGACATCGTGCCGCCTACGATCAATCATTTCACCGATGATCCGGAGATCGATCCGAAGCTCGATTTCACCTTCAACAAGTCGAAGCCACGCACGGTGAACATCGCCATGAGCAATACGTTCGGTTTCGGTGGCCACAATACGTCGGTGGTCTTCCGCAAGTACAAGCAGTAACATTCCCGTGATCCGCAGGCTCTTCGATCGAACACGGGATCCGGAGGATCGGCTTGTGCGCGCCTGGTGCAGAAAGACCTTGGGAATAACACCGGGGAAGACCGAGCTATATAGGGAAGCGTTCCGCCACGTGAGCGCGATCCCCGATGATCGCTCCGACCTTACCAACAACGAACGCCTCGAGTTCCTCGGTGATTCGATCCTCGATGCGATCATCGGCCATCTTGTGTTCACGCAATATGCGGACAAGGACGAAGGTTTCCTCACGCGATTGAGAAGCAAATTGGTGAGCCGCACGCAACTCAACCTGCTGGCCAAGCACATGGAGATCGACCGGGTGATCAAGAGCAATGTGGCGAAAGACAGTACATCATCCGTTCCGGGCAATGCACTGGAAGCCTTGATCGGCGCCATGTTCCTGGACAAGGGTTTTGAGCGCACACGAAAAGTGGTGGTGGGCCTGCTCACGAAACATTTCGACCTGAAGGAGATCGAAAAGGAGGATCGTGATGGCAAGAGCCGCCTGTTGGAATGGGGCCAGAAACGTCGCAAACGGATCGATTTCGTGATCCACGAAGAGACCGCACAAGGGCGCGGAAAGATCTACGTATGCGAAGTGCGGATCAATGGTGAGATGAAGGGCACCGGCCGCGGCATCAGCAAGAAAGTTGCGGAGCAGGACGCGGCACAGAGCGCGTTCCGAAGCATGCGCTCAAGGCGGCCGCAGCAGCCGA
>JAEYYE010000047.1 GCA_023430945.1 Bacteroidota bacterium | reverse complement strand
AAGAAGTCATTGCCATACACGATCGATGTATTGCTCTGCTCGGCGGAAAGGATCTTCGATACCGGCACGGGTGAATTCTTCAATCTTGAAGCGACGTTCTTCGATCCATGACCGATCAGCTCGCCTTTGTCCAGCTTGATGGATCTGCGCTTCGCGATCAACGAGAGCAATTCCTGCCGCAGATCCTCGCTGTAGAGCGCATCGTAGATGATCCCCTGCACGTCGTTCCTTTGGGCCCGGGCGATCACGCTGGCCGGATGTTGTTCGCGCAATTCCTTTTCCTCATCGCCGGTGGCGATCGCGATCGGCAACTGGTAGATCTCGGGAAGTCCGTCGTTGTAATTCACTTCGATCAGCAGCCAGGATGCATGCTTCCTCCCCATCGGGAACGGCATCGATCGTATGATCTCCACCCGCTGGATGTTCCGTGCCTTTCCACCGAACCAACGCCGCTGGCGCATGTAGGCCGGTAACACATGGGTTTCCAGTTCGCGGACCATCTTCGCATCGAGCGGTGACTTCAGGTCCGCGGCTGATAGTTCAAGTTGCCGTTCCGATCCGGGCTGGTCCGCAGCGCTGCCCTGTTTCTTCAATTCGAGCCAATAGTAGCCATGGCCACTGAGCGTGAACATGTAGGGCTCCGTTTTGATCGCGGGGAACTTGTTGCGTGAGAACAATTCCATCGGCACGTGGCCGGCGTATTCCTCCAGATCCAGCTCGGCGAACTCGGGGAATCGCGAGAGATTGCAGATCACCAGGATCGTTTCGTCCTCGTATTCGCGCAGGAATGCGAGCACTTTGGAATTGGCCGGGGAGAGAAAACGGATGCTTCCACGGCCGAACGCCTTGTAGCGTTTGCGCATGTTGATCACGCGCCGCATCCACCAGAGAAGCGAGTTGCTGTTGTGGTTCTGCGTCTCCACGTTCACCGCCTCGTACTTGTATTCCGGATCGATGATCATCGGCAGGTAGAGTTTCTGCGGATTGGCGGTTGAAAAACCTGCGTTGCGATCGTCGTTCCATTGCATCGGTGTGCGCACGCCATTGCGATCACCGAGATGGAAGTTGTCGCCCATGCCGATCTCGTCGCCGTAATACACCACCGGAGTACCGCGCATGCTGAAGAGCAGCACGTTCATCAGTTCGATCTTGCGCCGATCGTTGTTGAGCAATGGTGCGAGCCGGTGCCTTATCCCGATGTTGATCCGCGCCATGGGATCCTTCGTGTACACCTTGTACATGTAATCCCGCTCTTCGTCCGTCACCATCTCGAGCGTGAGCTCATCATGGTTGCGCAGGAACATCGCCCACTGGCAGGTCTCCGGTATCTCCGGCGTTTGCGAGATGATGTCGATGATCGGATACCGGTCTTCCATCTTCAATGCCATGAACAAACGCGGCATGATCGGGAAGTGATAGTTCATGTGGCACTCGTCACCTTCGCCGAAGTAGGAAGCTGAATCCTCGGGCCACATGTTCGCTTCGGCGAGCAGCAGTTTGTTCTGCCATTTCCGATCCACGTGTGCGCGCAGTTTTTTCAGGAAGGCGTGTGTCTCCGGAAGGTTCTCACAGTTGGTGCCATCGCGTTCGAAGAGGTACGGTACCGCATCCAGCCGGAAGCCGTCCACACCGGTCTCGAACCAGAAGTCGAGCACTTTGAAGACTTCCTTCTGCACATCCGGATTATCGTAGTTCAGATCCGGCTGGTGTGAGAAGAAACGGTGCCAGAAGTATTGCCCGGCCACCGGATCCCACGTCCAGTTGCTCGGTTCGGTGTCGGTGAAGATGATCCGCACATCCTTGTACTTCTTCGGATCATCGGTCCACACGTAATAGTCGCGGTGCTTCGATCCCTTCGGTGCGCGTCGCGCGCGTTGGAACCACGGATGCTGATCGGAAGTATGGTTGAGCACGAGCTCGGTGATCACTTTCAGGCCACGGCGGTGCGCCTCCTTCACGAACAGCTTGAAATCCTGCATGTCGCCATACGAAGGATTGATGCTGTAGTAATCCGCGATGTCGTACCCATCATCGCGCAACGGCGAAGGATAGAACGGCAGCAGCCAGATCGCCGTGACACCCAGGTCCTCCAGGTGATCGAGCTTCTGCATCAAGCCCTTGAAATCACCTATTCCATCGCCATCCGAATCCTTGAAGGCCTTGATATGGAGTTCGTAGATGATCGCATCCTTGTACCAATGGATATTATCGTCCAGCATGTTCTTCTTACCTGCATAAAAGTTGATACCTCCCGATCCGTTCGCGGGCGATCCCGCGCTGCATCAATGTTCCAAAGCTAGCATGCCATGCAGCCGATCACGACCGCCGAATTCTCAACAGCCGCGCCGATCGTACGTTTCAGTCATGTTCGCTGCCCAGCCATGATCCATCGACCTCTCCTTCCCTGTGCGCTGCGGGCACGGTCGGCGCCACCGGCAATTCATCCACGCGGAAAACGTGCACCGGCATTTCGAACGGTCGCAATTCCACGTAGTTCCATTCACCTTTCCAGGTGTACTGCCTGTCCGAAAGAACATCGTTCACCATGTACTGCGCATCGCCCTCGATCCGCAGATCGGCCAGCGGAACCTGCACCCAGCCGCTCTGCGTGTTGTGCGGATCGAGGTTCACCACAACGATGATCCTGTTGCTCCGATCGTCGTTCCACTTCACATAACAGAGCAGCTGCGGATTATCGCCACCGCCGAATGCGATGTTCCACGTGGTCTGCAACGCGCTATTCTCACGGCGGATCTTGTTCAGCCTTGTGATCACTTCGCGGATCTTCGTCCGCCGGCCCCAATCCCAGTTCCTGATCTCGTACTTCTCACTGTCCAGATATTCCTCCTTCCCGGGCACAGGAGTTGCGATCCCG
>JAEYYE010000034.1 GCA_023430945.1 Bacteroidota bacterium | reverse complement strand
TCCAGTCGCTTCAGATCCCGCCGCCCATCCCAAAGATGATGCACCACAATGGCATCTGCCATTACCTCATAGAACACCAGATAGATCTCCACCCGTAGCACACGGATCCCTTCCATATCTGTTGGACGACCAAGAAAAGGATACCTGATCGTTCGCTCAATGGCCGCTTGTATCTGGCCATACAACCTGCGGCTGTATGTGGTGGAACCGTTCCGCTCCACCCAGTATTTTAAGATCGCGTTCAGATCCTTTTCGGCAGGCTCCGTCCAGACTTTTTGTCGAGCCATTTGCGGACGGCTTTGTCCACTTCTGTAGCGGCCCGCAGCTTGCCTTTCTTCAAAGCCGTGCGGCTCCGGGTTATGTCCTTACGTTGCTCTGCCGTGGTCAGATAAGGTGCCACATCCTGTTCAGCACCTTCGAGCATACGGTCCAATTCACGAAGGAGCTTGACGTCCTTCGACAGCTTGACCCGCTCGATCACGCGCTTACGTAGTTCTGCTGTGGACATGATTCAAAGTTAACGATGATGGACCATCCTGTGACATGGACATTAAACGTTCGAGTGACATACCTTGGTTCACCGTTGTTCCCCATACCCCATGCCCACCAAGAACAAAACAGCCGAAACCGTCCAGAACGTCGAAGACTTCATCCACTCCTGGGTGGAGAAGGAGGAAAAGCGGCAGGACAGCTTCCGCCTGATCGAGCTGATGCGGAAATGGAGCGGCCATGAACCCAGGATGTGGGGGCCATCGATCGTTGGCTTTGGCAGCGTACACTACAAGTACGCCAGCGGCCATGAAGGCGATATGCCGCTGATCGGCTTTTCACCGCGCAAGGCGGCGTTCTCGCTTTATGTGACCAACCCGGGTCATGAGAATGAAGAGCTACTGGATAAGCTGGGCAAGTTCAAGATGGCCAAGGCGTGCATCTATTTCAAGAAGTTGAGCGATGTGGATCTTGATGTGTTGGAGAAGATCTGTAAGGGATCGATCGAGTATTTGGAGGGGAAGTATGGGAAGCTCTAAGCGATTGAAAAAGTCTAATGAAGATATAGAAGTGAGTAGACCAATAAATATAAATAGCAAAGGAGAAATAATACTGTTGAAGGCTCGTCGATATAGGATCTATGTCATCGGTGGATTTAGCGTTGAGCTAGGCCACTTTGCAGTTTCCTTGAAGCACCAAGATACTCGTCAAGTAATAAAGTGTACAAAAGCGTTCTGGCCTGTCCAAGCCTTCGCATTTGGCAAAAGAGCAAAGAGAATTTTTGTCGTCGACGTTCCATACGATGGCAAATATGAATTGATATTCGATCACCCAGAAACGGTTATCGTGAGAAGATCTAATCTGTTCATCAGATCATTTTGGAATCAACCTATAAATCGAGAGCAGCTAGAAATCATCATTACAGAGAAGCTTGGTGTTTATCCGGTTCTGCAGTGACGTTGAAGAACAAAAAGCTCGCTAGCGAAGCCCTCACAGGATCTGCGTAAGCTGCGCAGGCGGAAAGCCCGGAGCTTGCGAGGACTTGCAGCCGAAGTAGCGCCCTGACAGGAAGTCGCCCAAATACTGAAATGCTTGTCCTAAGTCCTATGTCTTATGACGGTTGCTTGTTGCGGTGTGCGGCATAGGACAACAGTCATCGGACATAATACAACCACCTTCCGATCCACCGATCCACCTAGCTTTGGCTCACACCACCTGATCCCGATCAACCATGCGTTCATTCTTCTTTTTGTTTCCGTTGGCGCTTTCCACCGCGCTATGCGCGCAAGATCCCGTGCTGAGCGTGCGGCTTACCGATGCCTTTCCGGTGGAGATGCCTGCGCTGCACGCGTATCCGCTGTACGCCACGGCCACGATCGATGAGCCGCATACGATCAGTTCCGTCAACTTCACGGTGGATGGCGTGGAGCTTGGCGAAGTGTTCGGCAACGGCACTTACCACACATGGTGGACGCCTTCCAGCTATGGCACGCATACGGTGGAGGCCGTGGCGGTGGCGAGCAACGGCAACACGGCGACCCAGAGCGTGACGGTGGAGGTGACGAGCGCGATCGCCGATCGCGTGGTGATGAGCATGGATGATGCGGTGATCGATTGGGGCACGATAGGCAGCCAGTGGTATGAGAACGAATATGCGTTGCCGCAATCGGTGGGTGCGTACGATCGGATCATGGCGCACCTGGTGGTGACCTGCCCGAGCGTGGCGGGCGGCTGCGATGATTGGGACCGGCTGGCAAGCATTCAGGCGATGGCGCCCAATGGTGAGTGGGTGGAGATCATCCGCTACATAACGCCGTACGGCGTGGCGTGCGACCATGAACTGGATGTGACGGACTTCTCATCGATCCTGCAGGGCAACACGCCGATACGCATGTACATCGATACGTGGGGCACCGGCGGCTGGAAGATGGATCTGGAGTTGACCTACGAGGCCGGCACGCCTGAGTTCCTTTACACGAACGTGCATACCGCGTGGCACGGCAATTACAATTTCGGGGATCCGGCCAATTTGCAACCTGCGGAAAATGTGAGCATCGATCCGGGCGCTGCGGTTTCGGCCAAGTTGCGGCTGGTGACGAGCGGCCATGGCTGGGGACAGAACAACACCGGGAACGCTGCGGAATTCTTCAATGCGACGCACGAGATCGTGGTGAACGGGACCACCTTCACGCAAGCGCTATGGACCGACTGCAACCCGAATCCCGATGGTTGCTCGCCGCAGAACGGCACGTGGCAATACAATCGCGCGGGCTGGTGTCCGGGAGCGATCGCACAGCCTTACGAGTACGATCTCACTTCGCTGCTGACCGGATCGCCGCTGGATCTTTCGTACATCTTCCAGAATGATTACGTGGACCTGTGCCATGCGAACAACCCGGCTTGCGTGAGCGGCCAGACCTGCCCCGATTGCAACGATGGTTACAATCCGTTCTACCGCGTGGGCGCGTATGTGATCAGCGGATCGAATTCACCTTCGGTGGTTGGTGTGGCTTCGATCGCGCGGGAAGAGGAGAACGGGATTACGATCGGCCCGAATCCGGCTAACGGGAACTTCACGTTAGCGCTGAAGAATGAACTGGGACCTTGTGTTGTGACCTTGCATGATGTGACTGGAGCGACCTTGAAGAACTGGCATTTTGCTTCGAAGGATGCAGTGGAGGGTTTCCGGTTTGATGTTCGTCGGGTGGCTGCGGGGACTTATTTTGTGAAGGTGCAGGGGCGTGAGGCTGTTGTTGCGGGTGCGGTGGTGGTGGAGTAGCTTGATCCACCAAAGATCACAGGCCATGACCGAAGCCTACTCCAGATGGTACCGGATCTTTCACTGGGCGATCGCCATTGCATTCGCTTTTCTATTGATCACGATCTTCCTGCGGCTTACCTGGTTGAACCGTGACAACACGTCCGCGATCATGGGAAGTTATCTTAAGCAAAATGGTGTGGAGCTCTCGCAAGATCAACTGATCGTACTGGCCAAACAGATCAGGGAACCGATGTGGAAATGGCATGTCTATACCGGCTATCTCCTCGTTGGATTGTTCACCCTGCGGCTTTTCCTGTTGTTCTCTGGGCGGATGAAATTACCCGATCCGTTCAACGAACGTTCCTCGTTCAAGGAAAAATTCCAGAAGTGGACGTATGTGATCTTCTACATCGGAGTGGTGATCTCACTGGTCACTGGCTTGATCATTGAGTTCGGTCCAAAGGAGATCAAGAAGACCGTTGAATCGATCCACGAACTTTCCATCTACTATCTGGTCCCGTTCATCATCCTCCATTTAGCGGGCGTTTTGATCGCCGAGTTCACCGATCAAAAAGGGATCATCTCGAGGATCATCAGTGGCGGGCCGGGCGAGCGGATCAGCTGATTGGGAAACGCGATCGATCCACCATCATCCAGAGGATGTTCATTTTCTGATCATCCGATCATCTGATCGACCGATCGCTCCGACTAACTTTGGCGTGTGCTTCCTGCAACCCTTGAGATCGCTGGCGAACAGCTGCTGCTCCACCCCTACCGCGCTTTGTACTGGGCGCGTATGCGGTGGCTGATCGTGGCGGATCTTCACCTGGGCAAGGCGGCGCATTTCCGCAAGGCAGGGATCCCGCTTCCCGAAGGTTCCGATCAGGTAACGCTCGCACGGCTCGATCGGTTGATCGCGGAATTCCGGCCGGAGCGGTTGATCCTGCTCGGCGATCTGTTCCACAGCGTGCACAACCGGCAATGGGAAACCTTCGCGGCGTGGTGCAAGGCGCAGGAGATCCCGATCCACCTGGTAATGGGCAACCACGACATTCTCGCCGATCGGCGCTACGATGACGCCTGCCTGAAGGTGCATACCGATACTATCGAGGAAGGGCCTTTCGTGTTGACTCATGAGCCTGCGGATCGGCCGGGAACGTATGTGATCAGCGGCCATGTGCATCCCGGCGTGAAGCTGGAGGCGCTCGTTCACGGATCGATGCGCATGCCGTGTTTCCTTTTCGGCGAGAAGCAGGCGTTGTTGCCGGCCTTCGGCACCAATACGGGCCTTTTCATCATGAAGCCAACTGCGACCGATCGGGTTTTCGCCGTTACCGATCGCGCGGTGCTTGATGTGAGCAGCGGGCTGGAGCGGGCGCGGATCCGGAGCTGATCGGCCGGTCCACAATTCATCCAAAAGATCTCGTTCCTTGCCGTGGCATCGATCGCGGTGCAATGGAGAAATGGGATCGCACAGCAAATTCCTGTTGGGCCGCGGCCGGCTGCGTTCCGCGGAACCGTTCATCTTCCTCGCGATCGTTCTGCTGCATCTATCACCCATCTTCAGTTCGGGCTTCTTCGTCACTTACGATGGGCCGGCCCATTTGTACAATGCACGGTTGATGGCGGAGCTTCTTGCCGGCGATCCGATCGCACGCGAATGGTACTCATTCAATCCCACGCTCGTGCCCAATTGGACAGGCCACCTGCTGCTCGCCGCGTTGATGATCGTTTTCGATGCCGCCGTGGCCGGAAAGATCCTTGCGGCACTGATCCTGATCTCGTTCGCTTACGCCTTCCGCTTCCTTATCCGGAGCATGAAGGGTGATCTGGCGATCTGCTATTTCATCTTCCCGTTCCTCTACACGTTCCCGTTCATGGGCGGCTTCTACAACTTCATGCTGGGCACGGTGTTGCTGCTGGTCGCGATCGGCATTCTGTTCAAAGAAGATCAGCGGACGGCAACTTCATTCCGATCGAAAATGACGGTGCTCGCAACGGTTGTTTACCTGTGCCACCTGTTGCCCTTCGCCATCCTCACGGTGGCGATGATCCTTCATTCCATCCGAACCGTGTGGCGCCTTCGCAAAGCGAAAGACCGGCCTGATCGGAAGCGGATCATGATCCGGAACTTCCTGGATCTGCTTATCCCGCTGGCGCTTCCACTCCTGTTCACGGTGATCTATCATCTGTCGATCCAGATCCCAGGCGAAGCGCATCTTTTATCACTGAAGGATCATCTCCAGTGGCTTTGGGAATTGCGGCCGCTGATCGTTTTCGGCAATGAACAGGAGATCTTTCGTGCGGATCTGGTTGCGAAGATCGTACTGCTTTTGTTGGGCGCGGCTTTGGTGATCCTCGTGCGCAGCATAAAGAAAAAACTTCCGCTCCCAGAGAATGCAGAGACCGGCGCATTCCTGCTCTTCATGATCCTCACAGCGTACTTCATCCTGCCGGATTCCAACGGCTCGGCCGGTTTCATTTCGATCCGGCTTGCGATGTTATGCTTCGTGTTCGCGCTGCTCTGGCTCTCTGTAATGGTTCTGCCGCGCTGGCTCACCATCCCGTTGATCGCGGTGGTGCTCGTGCTGCAATTTCGAACGATCGTACTTCAGACACGACTGGCGCGGGACCATGGCGCGGTCGCGAGTGAATGCAACAGCTTCGCCAGGCTCATTCCGGCGGGTAGCGTGGTATTGCCGTTGAACTTTTCGGACAACTGGTTCCACGCACACATGATCGATCATATAGCGATCGAACATCCGGTGATACTACTGAACAATTATGAAACAGGCACTGGTTATTTCCCGGTCGTTTGGGCGAAGAAGCCCATGCCCTATTTCCTGCTGAACGATCGGCATCACGACGGAAGGCCGTGCCTGTATTGGGAAAGTGACAGGGATGGGCCACGTCGGAAGATCGACCATGTGTTCATTCTGGGCAGCATGGAACTGCCGACCGATACATGCGTTGTGAATGCATTCCGATCGATCGAAGCGGGTTATGAGTTGAAGCATGCGACCGCCAATTGCAGGCTCTACGCGTTGCGGAGATGATCTACCGTTTCAGACGGATCTTCGATATCCCATATTGATCGCATGGATGATCGCGAACACTTCCAACGGCTCGATCGGAGGTTCATGCATCACTTCAACGATATGATCGGGATCGATGCTCTTCCAGGTATGTCTCGCCCACAACAGCATGCGTTCACGGCCAGAACTGTCGATCACCTTGAAGCACTGTTTCCAGAACGAGACCGGCCTGTATTCCAGTGATCGCTCCGGTTGTCCGGGCCGCTCGAGCTTTGCGCCGCCTATCCAGGTGTACGTGATCTCCATCACCGCGTGACCATTGAATTTCACGGTGAAACCGGTGGTCCAAAAGCCTTTCTGTCCGGTGATCACAAAAAGCCCTTCCGGTAGCAGGATCTCCGCTCTTTCCTTCCAACTGCTGGGTTGGATCAGCCGGCCGATCTCACGGTCTTCTTTGAAGAGAACATAGGTCCGTCCTGGCAGCCGTTCGATCCGGAACATGAACGAAATTTCTGCCGATCCGTATCGATCTGGTCCGCAGATCCTACGAGCGGCAAAATGACCCGTCTGGACGGTCATTCACCCTTGAACATTCCGCTGTGCACGAGCGAGATCTCGAACCCGCCCATGCCACCGGTGTAGTTCTTGAGGCCGGAGATGTTCCGATCGTAGGAGATGCGCATCATCGTTGTTTTGTATCGTATGCCGGTCTGAATGATCACCGCATCGCTCGTACGATAACCCAAGCCCAGCAACAAATCATAGTCACTATCATCGAGCTCATAGGATCCCAGGAGGTTCGCGTTCACCTGCGTTACACCGGCCTGCGCCATGAAGAGCATTCCCGGTGTGAGCGTAAGCCTGTCGGCCGCATCGATCTCCGCACCTGCATGTGCTGAAATGCGCACCGGTGTGCGATCCCCCTGATCGGTGAACGATGCGCGCGCTCTTGTGACGTGGGCAATGCTGAAGCCGCCGAAAGGCCGCACGCGCTTCTCGAATTCCATGTTCACATAGGCTACACCAACGGTGGCATCGAGGCCGATCAATGAGGATCGGGCGAAATTCTCCCCGCTCGGCAGGCTGCTGTCGAAGATCTGGTCGGTGCCTGTGTACTGGCTGTCGAACGTGTAGCCACCGGGATCGAAGCTGCGCTGAATAAGCCCGAGTTGCAGACCGGCGGTAAGTTGGTGTTCATCGCGATGCTCCGCGCTCACGATGTCGTACGCACCTGAGACCATGAAATTCAACGTGCCGTAGCCGCTCGATCCAGCCTTGTCCAGCACAGCGTATGCCCCATAGCCGTAGCGTTCCTTCGTAGCTGCCTCGAACCACGCCGCTGATCGGGTGAAGGGTTTGCGTGCAAGTCCGCGCCATTGATCACGGTGTTGAAGACCGGCGGTGAAGTCGTTGGATCCTGCTCCGAACATGCCGGTGAGCGCAGGATTCAGGATCGCGCCCGATGCATCGTACTGTGAGAAATGATGGTCCTGCGCGGAAACGTTCCCAGCGACCAACGATCCGATCACGCTGAGTTTGAGTAGTGCCTTTTTCATCGGTCCCTGGTTCAACGAATGATGCTGATGTCACCGGCCATGTCCACTTCCTTTCCGTCGATCGTCTTTCCCTTGAACGTGTAGATGTACACGCCGCCGGGCTGTTCCTTTCCGCGGTAGCTGCCATCCCAACCGATCGATTGTTGATCGGAACTGAAGAGCAGAACACCCCAGTTGTCGTAGATGTTGAACTGGAACTCTGCGAATGGTCCGCCGCGCACCAGGAACATATCGTTCACGCCATCACCGTTCGGCGTAAAGGCCGTGGGTATGCCGGTCGGCTGTACAACGATCGGTTCGGCGCCCACCGGCTCGATCACCGTTACGCTCACCATTGCCGTATCCGTGCAGCCACTTGCGCTCGTTACCACCAGTTCGATCTGGTATATCCCAATTTCGTTGTATACATGCTCGGTGATCTCGCCGCTCACATCGGTGGTACCATCGCCCATGTTCCAATCCCATGCGACCGCATTCGTTGAGGTGTTCACCAATTCGATCGGGAAGTACAACTCGACTTCCAATGGATCTGCAGTGAACGATGCCTCCGGAACTTCTGGAACGATCACCGAAAGTGTGTCGCCCGCTTCGCAACCGTTCTGATCGGTCGCCGAAACGATGACCTCATAATTTCCGTTAGCCGCGTAAGTGTGGATCGGACCGGTCTCCTGCGAAGTCGCGCCATCTCCGAATGACCAGGTGAGCTCTTCTGCACCGATCGTGTTGTTGCTGAACACCACTTCGGTCGATCCACATCCGGCAGTGTAGGAAACATCCATTGCGATCGTATCCATCACGGAGACCAGGAGCGTATCCTCGACCAATCCGCAGCCATTCCATCCTTGTAATATGAAGGTGATCATCCGTCCCGCATCCGCAGCCACCGACTGGTAGCTGGCCACGATACTGGTGTCGTTGCTGAGCGATCCTGAACCGGTCATGTACCAGAACGCAGTAGTGGCATTACTTGCTGAACCGATCAGATCGATCGAGGAATTGGGACAGATCGTAACATCCTCACCAGCCACGACCTCGGGCATCGGAAGCAGGCTGATCAGCAAGGAATCGATCGCACCTTCGCAACCGTTGTTGTTCGTTGAAGTGAGATGGACCCAGGTACTTCCGTTCTCGATATCGGCCGGGCTCGGCAAATAGACCGCATTGATCTCCACAGCATTCTCGTTGAATTCACCATCGCCCGCAGTGGACCACACGCCCGTTGTCGTTGCACCGATCACCAACCCTGAAAGTGTGATGCCGGGCGTGTCCAGACAGGCGGAAACATCGTCTCCGGCTTCTACGGTGATGCCGTCACCGATGGTGATGAGTACATCCGCAGAAGATGGACCACATTCACCTTCGTTGGTGGATGTGAGCGTCAACAATGCCCCATTGACCTGATCCATTACGCCCAATTCGTAGATCGCATCGAGCGTTGTTGCATCCGGCGTGAACTGGCCGTCGCCACTCGTTGTCCAGATGCCTGTTGTGGAGGATCCGGAAACAGATCCGTTCAATTGCACTGAAGTTGAACCGGCGCAAAGGCCGATCGAAG
>JAEYYE010000299.1 GCA_023430945.1 Bacteroidota bacterium | reverse complement strand
ACCTGGTGCGCCGCTGGGATGAGAGCACGCGCGAAGTGCAATTGAACTTCTCACGGAAGATCAACCGGCCGCGCTGGCACCAGATCATGCCGTTCATCATGTTCAGCGACAGCCGCAACGTACGGATCGGAAATCCAACGCTGGCACCGGAAATGAGCAACCTTGCCGAAGTGAACCACCTGCTCCCGTTCATGAAGGGAAAGGCGAGCTGGCTCACGTCCGCTTACGGCCGCCATACGCAGGATGTGATCTCCAGCTACGCCACACCACTTCCTTCGGACACCACGATCCTGCTCAATACGTTCATCAATGGGAGCCATGAGATCACCGGCGGATGGGAGAACGTTTTGAAGATCGAACCGTTGCAGGGCCTGCAACTTACGTTGAGCACAACGCTGGAATATACCGATGTGGCCCTGAACGCGGCGGAAGGCGGGATACGCAACCGCGGTACGAACTGGGAAGCGAAGGCGCTGATCAACTACCGTTTCCTGAAGGATTGGACGCTCCAGCTGAACGGCGAATACGAAAGCCCCGAGATCACTGCGCAGGGCAGGCGCGTGGAACAGTATTACATGGATGCGTCCATGAGCCACGACATCACCAAAAGGTTGACCGCAGTAGTGTCGGTGAACGATGTGTTCTACACGAACCGCTGGGGCAACATCATCGATACGCCGCTGCTCTACCAGGAGAACTTCAGCCGCAGGGAACAGCGTTTCGTGCGCTTCACGCTCACCTGGAAATTCGGTGAACAGAACGCTTCGCTCTTCCGCAGGAAACCGCAGCAACAACGCCAGGAACCCGGAGGCAATGGCGGTGGCGAAGGTGACATGTAGCGCCAGAAAAAGGAACGCCCGATCCGGTGGATCGGGCGTTCCTCGAACGGTCCCTACGATCAGCGCAGCTTGCTGAAGCTGTAGTTCGAAATGCTTTCGTTATTGATCATGCGGATCACATAATGGCCAGCACCCAGCCCGGCCACATCGAGCACGATGCGCTTGCTGCCGGCGGCCACCGATCGGATCGGCAGCACCTGCATGCCGTTCACATCGATCACCTGGAGTTCGGTCACTGATGTTACCGGGGCGCTCAATTCCACATTGAGCTGATCCACCGCCGGCACCGGCCATGCATTCACGATCTCGCCGCCGCCGTCACAATCCACCACGGTGAGCTCGATCCCCGAAAGGTCGAGGCTTGCACAGATCGCATCCTGGTTCGCCATGATGTAGCCGAGAAGTTCCGTCGCGGTTGTCTCACCCGGGATCAGGAAACCGAGGCTCAAGGTGAATGGATCGTAGACCAGTGTGTGGATGGTGTAATCACCCTCCAGTTCCACCCACATGCCCGGTGTATCGGATACGTTCACGATGATATGATCGGGACCCATCGTGAGGATGTAGAGCGCAGCGAAACCATCCGGAATGATCGCATCGCCAGCGGTACCCACGTTCAACCAGACGGCGCTGTCACCAAGGCAGAATTCAACCGTGTCCGATGTGAGCGTTCCTGCGAAGGCCTCGCAATCGCTGCATTCCACCACGGTGAACATGGCACCATAGATATCGAGCCCGGCGCAGATGCTTCCGCCACCCTGCACGAGCATCGCGTTCACGTCCATCACGGTCGTTTCACCCGGAACCAGTACGCTGGCATCGAACGTGAGCGGATCGTAAACGAAGGTGTGGATGCGCCAGATATCCATCGATGTCACGGTGAACGAAGGCACCGTATCCATGCTGTGGTATACAGGGCTCAGACCTTGCGTGAGGATGTAGGCCACGCTGTAACCGGGAGGTACAACGATATCACCGGCCGGGATGCCCAGCAGTGTCGCCGATCCTTCGGTCATGCAGCTTCCCATCGTATCGGGCACGATCGTGCCGCCCGATGCGAAGCAATCCGAAGTGCAATCGATAACCATGGTGCTTGCGCCCATAACATCGAGGCTTGCACAGATCTCACCGCCACCCTGAACGAACATCGCATCCAGATCGGCCACCATCGTCGTTCCTTCCTCGATCATGGCTGGATCGAACGTTGACGGGTTGTAGACCAACGTATGGAAGTAGTAGGTGCCAGGCATCTCAACGGTGAAGCTGAGGCCGCTCGCCGATGTGCTTACGATCGTCATGTCCATGCCTGTTGAAAGCAGGTACATGGTCGCATAGCCGGCAGGAACGGAGATGTCGCCGTTGCCTTCAGCAGTGATCGTTACGGTTCCTTCCGAGAGGCAGGTCTCGAACAGATCGGGCGTGGTGCTGCCCGCATCTGCGGTGCAATCGACTCCGCCGCAAATGATCACATCGATCGTTGCTCCAACAAGGTCCAACGCTGCGCAGTAGAGACCTCCACCTTGAACGAGCATGGCGTTCAGATCGGAGGTGGAAGAACTTCCTGGAACGATGGATCCAAGATCGAACGTGGCCGGATCATGCACCAGCGTATGGATCGTGTAGCTGCCAGTGGCATCTACGGTGAAAGAAGCCGTGGAAGATGTGTCGAGCACGGTACCATCATTGCCCGCGAGCAGGTAGAGGAGGGCATAACCGAGCGGCAGGTAGCTTCCGCTGTTCGTAGCGCTCAGCGTGGCCGATCCGCCTTCGAGACAAACCTCGGTATCGGCGCTCAAGGTGCCCGCATCCGGCGAATCGATGATCAGCCACACGCCTTCCATATCAAGGCTTCCGCAGTATTCACCGCCGCCCTGGATCAACATGGCATCGATCTCCGCCGCCGTGGTCACACCAAGATCCACCAGATCGGAAAGGTCCATCACAGCCGGATCGTACACCAGCGTATGGATCGTGTAGAGGCCATCACCTGAAACCGTGAAGAACGGCGATCCCTCGATCGCTTCGATCACATGATCATCGCCATGCGTGGCCAGCCATACGTGAACAAAACCGGGTGGAAGCACAGGCTGATCCACCACGATCGCGCCGATCAGCGTACCTGCCTCTTCGTAGCAATAGACCGGCTTGAATCCGATCATTGAACCTGCATCGGCCGTGCAATCCTCCGCACAATCATCCACCATGACGGTTGCACCTGCCACATCGAGCACGGCGCAGATGTTGCCGCCGCCCTGGAAGAGCATCGCGTTCACATCGGATCCGGTGGTGACACCCAATACCACCTGG
>JAEYYE010000223.1 GCA_023430945.1 Bacteroidota bacterium | reverse complement strand
GCGTGGTGCAGCCGCAACCGAACCGGAAATTTCTTGGCATGCGGCCCACTGTGGCGATCCACAACATGGTGAAGGAACCGGAAAAGCAGAAAGGTCTCCGTTTCTTCCTGAAATACCGGCTCGGATCGGAACCCGTGTACCTGGACGATGTGCCGATCGATGATATCGTGCTGGCGATGGAGAACCGGATGAACAACCGCGGCTATTTCAAGGCCGATGCAAGCTCCACGATCGATCGGAAAGAGTGCATAGCAACGATCGGATTCACCGTTCGCCCGGGCGGAGCGCATGTGCTGCGGAACATCACTTACGACCATACGCACGCGGAGGACACACTTGCTCAATTCATCGCCAATGAACAGAAGCGATCGATATTGAAAAGCGGTGACCCGTACGATCTGAACAAGATCATCGAGGAACGGGTAAGGCTCTCCGATCTGCTTCGCAACAAGGGTTATTACCGTTTCAGGGATGATGACCTGATCTACGCTGCGGATACCAGCATCGGCGGTCGGCAGGCGGACCTGCACCTTCATGTGAAACGCGATGCCTTTCCGCAGGCGCTGCAACGGTACACGGTGGGCGAAGTGTATGTGCACGGCGATCGGGACGAGATACTTCCGCCGCAGGATACGATCGTGCAGGACAGCGTGCGCTATATCAATTACCTCAACGTGTTCCGGCCAACGCCGATCCTTCGCGGGGTCTTCGTAAGGCCCGGCGACTTCTTTTCATTGCGCCGTACCGAATGGACACAGCGCTACCTCTCGAGCTTCGGTGTATTCCGCAGCACGCAGGTGGTCTACAAGGATGACAGTCTTCAATTCGGAAGATTGATCGCCGATGTGATCCTGGTGCCGGAGAAAAGGTTCACCTTCTCCAGTGAGTTGAACGCGGTGAGCAAGAGCAACAACTTCGCGGGACCCGGTGTGCGCATCGGTTTCAAGGACCGTGGCCTGCTACGCGGCGGCGAGATCCTCAACCTCGATCTGATCGGCCGGTTCGAAACGCAGATCGGAGGACCCGGGAAAGGCACGAACGCCTACGAGATCGGGGTCAAGGGTTCCCTGCAGATCCCGCGGCTCGTGTTCTTTGATCGGAAGCGGCGGCCGCGACCGGCCTCACCCACCACACGGATCGATCTAGGTTATACGTTGTTCCGGCGGATCGGTCTTTACGGGCTTGCGTCCGCGAACGCTTCATACAATTACCTCTGGCGGCAGAACTACCAGGTTTGGCACGAAGTGCAGGTGCCCGAGGTGAGCTTCAACCAATTGATCTTCACATCGGATGATTTCCAACGATTCCTTTCGGAGAATCCCGTGATCGAGCGATCGTTCGATGAGCAGTTCATCTTCGGCGTGGGTTACACCTATACGCGATCGAGCCGCAAACCGCGCCATGGGAACAAGCCTTATTACACACTTACGTTGGGCTTCGATGAAAGCGGGAACATCCTCAATGCATTCTCCGCGATCGGCGGTGCACGTCCGGAGGATGGCTACCGGCTTTTCAATGAACGGTATTCCCAATACATCCGCTTCAGGCCGGAATTCAGGCATTACTCGCCGATCGGTGTGAACGGGGACCAGCTCGTAGGGCGATTGCTGTTCTGGTCGGCCTATCCATACGGCAACAGTGAAGTGGTGCCGTTCGTGAAGCAGTATTACGCCGGCGGTCCGATGAGCATTCGTGCGTTCAGGGCGCGCAGTGTGGGGCCGGGCAGCTATGTGGCCGATCCTGAAAGCAATCTGCTGGTGGATCAGGTGGGCGATCTGCGGCTGGAGGCCAACCTTGAGTACCGGTTCACGATCGCGGGAATGGTGAAGGGAGCGCTCTTCACCGATGCCGGCAACGTGTGGCTGCTTCAGGAGGATCCCAAAAGGCCGGGTGGCAAATTCAACTTCAACACAGCCTTGCAGGAAGTGGCCTTCGGCGCAGGTGCAGGTGTGCGGGTGGATCTGGAATTCCTTGTGGTGCGGCTCGATCTGGCAGTGCCGTTGCGCCGCCCCGATCTGCCACGCGGCCAGCGCTGGATCTTCGACAGAACGGAACTTCCAGTGAACAGAAGTCCTGTGCTCAACATAGCGATCGGTTATCCCTTCTAGGGAGGATCGACCAGAACGCCCAAGGTTGAGCGATCTTTGGGGCAACTCCCTTCAGGCATTGCATGTTCGGAAGAAAGAAAGGATACAAGCTCTTCGAGGTTTCCAGCATTGAACTGGAATACATGGTGGTGCACAGGAGCACGCTGCAGGTGATGCCGATCGTGGACCGGTTGCTCAAGGATGCAGCAGGCGAGGTGGCCACTGAAATGGCGCATGGCGACATGATCTGGAGCAGCGAACTGCCCATGCACATCTTCGAGCTGCGATCGGCGAGACCGGTGAAGGCGATCGGCAAGCTGCGCAAGAAGATCCTGGCAGAAGTGAAGGCGGTGAACAAGACGCTGAAGAAGCACGATGCAATGCTTCTGCCCACCGGATCGCACCCCTTCATGGACCCGGCCACGCAAAGCCAGCTCTGGCTGCACGGCAAGCACGAGATCTACCAGCTGTGCAACGAACTTTTCGATTGCCGCACGCACAGCTGGAGCAACATCTGCAGCGCCACGCTCGAACTTCCCTTCGCCAACGATGAGGAATTCGCGCGGTTGCATGCAGCGATCCGCCTGTTGCTGCCGATCATTCCCGCCCTTAGCGCAAGCTCGCCGCTTCTCGATGGACGTTTCACCGGATTCCTCGATTCGCGCATGGAAGCCTACCTGCATGCGCAGGAGAAACACCCCGATCTGATGGGATCGATGATCCCCGAAGCGGTGTACACGCAGGAGGATTATTACCGCGAGATCTATGGACCGATCGTGAAGGTGCTTGCCGAATTCGATCCCGCACGCATCCTCGATCACCAGTTCATGAACACCCGCGGGGCGATCCCGAATTTCGATCGGAGCACATTGCAGATCCGCGTGATCGATACGCAGGAATGCCCGGGCGCCGATCTTGCGATCGCGGAATTCGTCACCATGGTGCTCAAGGCGCTGGCCGGCGGCCGATGGGTGAGCAGTTATGTGCAGCGCGCATGGCCCGAGACCGATCTGCTCGGCATATTCCTGCAGGTGATCAAGGATGCCGGGCAGACCATGATCGCAAATCGCGATTTTCTGCTGATGTTCGGCCTTTTGAAGCAGGAACAGATGCAGGCGTTGAAATTATGGCAGCACCTCTTCGTTGAACTCTATGGTGACCTGAGCGATGAATGCCGCGAGCGGATCGGCCACATCCTGGAGCACGGCTGTCTTTCCGCCAGGATCATGAAACATACCGGCCGCACTCCTTCGCGAGAAAAGCTGGTAGCGGTCTACTCCGATCTTGCAGGATGTCTTGCTGGGGATCGGATGTTCGTTTGAACCCGGTCACCAGGTGGGCCCCTCGGGATTCCGCGTGAAACGCGTGCTGAATCCCATGCCGATCACCATGTTCTGGAAATTGCGCTCCTCGCTCACCTCTCTTCTGCCCGGGAACGTCTCCATGCCCAGGTCGGGTGCGCCGAAGGTTTTCGCATCGGTCTCGTAACCGAGGATCAGGCCAAAGGCGAGATTGTGCGAAACGTGAACATAATAGGCTGCGCCAACACCCCAATGGAAGGCCTGCTGCGGCGCTGGATCGCACGTGCGGCAATCGAACATGAAATTGCTGATGCCGGCGCGGCCGCTCAATTCATAGAAGGTGCGCTTGCCGGTGAACTTCTCATAGGCCAGCTTTCCATAGAAGCTCGATCGGCGGATCTCCCCGGTGTTGAGAAAGGGTGCGAGTGCTCGTTCCTTCAGCGCGTACCATGTCATCTTCGCCCCGACACCGATCCCGAGCCCATTGTACACCGGCACCTGCACCACGCCATCAAGCTGACCGATCGTTTCCGTGTAACCCTGGAACAGCGGGTTCTTCAACGGCGCAGGAAGGTTCAGCGAACCCTTGAACGTGGTGGTGATCGGCGGAAGATCGCCATCCCGTTGCGCGGGTACCAGCATGGGCAGCAACAAGGCGGCGATAGAAAGGATGCGATCCCAGCCGTTCATGCTAGTGTAGACGGAATTGCCGTACAGTTCGTTGTGTCGCAGTGGAAACTTCAAGGTAATAGACCCCGTTCACCAATGGCGGAAGCGGCCTTTCGAGCGCATGGATGCCTTTCTCGAACTGCCCTTCGGGCCAGCTGAATTTCTTCTGGTGCAGTTCATCGAGAAGGGAAAGGTGGATCACCTGCCGATCGGGAAGTTCCAACACAAGGTTCAACCGTGAAGGATGATAGCTCACTTCCAGCGAGATCAGTTCGGCATGCAGGATCGCCGGCAGATCGTTCTGCCTGACACGATCTTTCAGCCGCCGTGCCAGCAGATACACCACGAACACCGCAAGCGTGATGATCAGCGCGGTGCGCAGGTCTGTTACGTTCAGGTCCATCTACAGCACGATCACTCCTTCGATCCGCGAGGCCTTGTCGTAGCGCTGCACCACTTCATCGGCGTTCATCATCACCTCTTTCACAGTAAGGCTCAAATACTTTCCACCCTTTGAATATTTCCGGAGGATCTCACTTTCCTTGGGGAACAAGGCCAGCACGGCATCGAGCCGTGCGGCATCGGGTTCGAAGATGAACTTGAACATGTACACCGAAGGCCATTCATGCACCTGATCAAGCTTATCGCGCAATCGCTCCTTCCAGTCTTCGGCTGACATCTGTTTACTTTACAAAAGTACTCCACCTTGAACCTTTCGATCGGGCAGGTGTACAGCTTCACGAATGAACCTCATCCGCATCACTGGAATATCCATCGCACTGGCCGTCGCCTGCGCAGCGGCCGGCCAGGCCACGCAACAGCAGGTCGTGAAGGAGCCCTACCAGGGCGGCTGGTCCGTTACATCTGCCGCGCCGGCAACGGAGGCAGGGAGCGATATGCTTATGGAAAGAACCCCGGAAGAACGTCCTGTTGATGTGGAATGGGAATTCCGAGAACTTCGCCAGGATAGGGTGAATGCGCTTGCCCGCCAGCAAGGGGTGCTGAGCGAAGCCGATCGGAAACGGTACACGCAACAGGCCGCAGCGATCGGACGATCGGCGCCGAATTCCTTCGAAGAACATATGGCGCATTTTTATGCGGAATTCCCTTCGGCCGCATCGTTCCAGCATCTCGACCGCGCATTCATGCGGGACCAGACAAGAGAAGAGTTGATCGGCCCGAAGCTCGCCGATGCCTTGCGGCGCAACCATTCCATGGAACTGACGCAGTGGTCCCGGAAGATGCGTGATCGGGGTGGGATCGCTCCAGGTCTTTACAGTTTCGCCGATGAATTGTTGAACTCCGTTGAGCAGGATGGCATTCTCGTGACCGCTGGTGAAATGGACACCTACCCCATCGTTACCCGCCAATATGCCGAAGGCCGCCGCCGCGATGTGCTGGTGATCGATGAGCGTTTGCTGGTCGATCCAGCCTATCGTCAACGCGTTTGGGAACGTGCGAAGGCAAGGGGCAAGGTCCCTGGATCGGAGGCCGGTTTCCTTCTGGAACTGGCCGTTGCCACCGACCGGCAGCTTTTCCTCTCTCCCGCCCTTGGCCGGGATCGGATCGGTCTTCCGCAGGAGGAATTGTATGTGGTCGGGCTCGCACTGCAATATTCGGCAAAGCACATGGACAACATCCCGAAGCTCGAACGACGTTGGAAGGAAATGAGCCGATCGGCCGATGCGGGGCCTCTTTCGAAGAACTATCTCCTTCCCGGCGTGGTCCTGCTGAAGCATTACCGTGAACAACAGAATGAAGAGAAGGCGGCGGCGATACAGCATGAATTACGGCAGCTCGCCGGGCAATTGAACGCGACCCGGGACCTGTACCGCACCGGCGTTCTTGAACACTGAAGCATGGCGCTGTTCAGCAAGGAATACGATCGGCTGGGCGATGAGCGGCTCATGGAACTGATCGTCCGTGGCGACGAAAAGGCGTTCGGTGCGATCTACGACCGGTACTCGCGGCGACTGTTGAACTACTTCCACCGCATGCTCTGGCATGATCGGGAGAAAGCGCAGGATTTTTTGCAGGACCTCTTCACCAAGATCGCGCAGAAACCGGCCAGCTACGATGCTTCACGACCCTTCCAGACGTGGATCTTCAGCGTGGCCAACAACATGTGCAAGAACGCCTACCGCCACGAGGAAGTGGTGAAGGCCGCGGCGGTGTACATGAAGAATGGCATCGATCGGGAAGAAGCGAAGGACGGCATCGGCGTGGACCATGAGAATTTCCGGGAACGGCTGGACGAGGAGCTCTCCCGGCTGGATCCCGATCACAAGGCCACCTTCGTAATGCGCTATCACGAGGACATGGCGATCAAGGAGATCGCTGCGGCTTTCGGTTGCAGCGAAGGAACGGTGAAGAGCCGCTTGTTCTACACATTGAAAAAACTGGCCGAACGCCTCAAGGAGTTCGACCCAAATGCATTGAGCCCACATGGAAAGGCGCGAACAATATGATCCGGAGGATATCGAGAGCCTGCTGCAGGAGCGGAGCTTCGATGAGCTTCTGGAAGAGGAGCGCGCTTATGTGCTGCGGCACCTGAGCGGGCGCGAAGAGTACGAGCAGATGCGCGCGCTACTGCGTCATGTGCGTGAGGAGGATCGCCGTCACCAACCGATCGAAGCCGATGACCGCGTGCGTATGAACGTGATGCAAGCTTTCAGGGCGCAGCAACAACCACAATGGCGTGTCTGGTTGAATTCGATCGGCGGGATCTTCACCCCTGGTGAAGGCTACGCGATGTGGCGTCCGGCCCTGGCGCTCGGAATGTTGGTGGTGCTCTTCGGGATCGGTTTCTGGTTGATCAACGGACCATTGGCAGGTCCTACGAACGAAGAACTCGCCGAAGTGCGCAGGCAGAAGGCAGAGGAACCTATACCGGCGAAGAAGGCGGAGACCGGTGATACCGCGCAAGCCCTGCAACGCGAGGGATCAGCCAATGCACAATTCAACGAAGTAAAGGAAGAAGCCAATACGGCTCTGGCCGATCAACAGCAAACGGAAGTAGAACGCACGAAAAAAAGATCGGCCGAATCCCAGCCAACGATGGGATCAATGGAAATAGCCGAAGATGCTTCGAAGGATGCGAATGTTCCAGCAGAGATGGAAGTGGCGGAAACCGCACCGACCGCTGATGATGCTGTGAATTTCGCACCAGCTTCCGGAAGTCACGTAGTGACCCAGGAGGAACTGATCACGAACCAAAGCGTGGCGAACGCCACCGGCAAAGTGCAGACCCAAAGCGTGGAGACCAAGGCCGCGCGTGCGAAAAGCATTGCGTTCGACAAGCAAGCGAAGACAGATGCCGATATGAGCCGATCGGTGGCCGATGACCCGCAGGTGTTGGAATTATTGAGCGCAGGATGGTGATCGACAAGGCCCGGATCCTCGCCCATCTCCGATCATTGATCGAAGGGAAGATCAAGGCTGCGGAAGAAAACATTCGATCGACAATAGCTGCACGCGATGGTGACAGCAAAAGCACCGCCGGTGACAAGCATGAGGTCGGCCGAGCAATGATCCAGATCGAACTGGAGAAGCAGGAGTCGCAACTGGCTAAACTGCGTTCATTGGAAGTCGATCTGGATCGGGTGTCGCTGGATCGGAAGTTCGAAGAAGTGAATTTTGGAAGCCTTGTCACTACGGATCAAGGTGTTTACTTCATTGCGATCGGGCTGGGTGTGATCGATATAAATGGAGAAAAGCTCTTCGCGATCTCACTGCAGTCTCCGATCGGTGAAGTGCTTGCCGGAATGCGCGTTGGGGATGAGGTGGTCTTTGGGGGGAAGAGTCAGACGATCTTCAAGATCGAGTGACTGTCGATCCTTTTGGATCTCAAGTAAACTCACTCCACAACCAGAACCTGAGTGATCGAAAGATCCTTGGCAGTAACGGTAAGTGTATAGCTGCCTTTCAAGAAGACCTTCTTGTCCAGCTTGCGTACCAGTTCGGTGGTCTGTGCTTTGCCTTCTTCGTGGTACACGCACTGCCCGGCCTCATTGCGGATGTCCAGCATCACCTTGCCGATGTTCCGGTGGTTGTTGATGTAGATACCGATGGTGCTGCTCTCCTTGCTGGTCTCCACACGCACGGCCGCCTTCTCTGCACCGCCAGGCAACGCAGTCGCAGATCCACCGATCAGCAACGCGATCATTAAGGAGAGCAGGGTCCTCATCGGCAATGAATCTGGACTATCAAATGTAATCGTGGGATCGGCTTTTGCAAACGTGAGTCACCTCAGGGTCCAAATCTTTTGTGTGGCTTCCGACTGGTGTGCCTGACCTGGTAAACGATCACTATCTCGTTTTGCACCTCGAAAACTACCCGATATGGAAATTTGCGGATCACCACATGCCGGAAGTGGGATCTCCGTTTTTGTAGTGCCGGGATCCTTTCTAATGAACGATAGCATTCATTCAATGCTTCGATGAACCGTTCACCTAAACCTTTCCTCCTTTCTTCGTAGTAGGCATAGATCTCAGCGACCTCCTGCGTTGCCTCCGGCAGGACCAGAATGGTATAGCTC
>JAEYYE010000178.1 GCA_023430945.1 Bacteroidota bacterium | reverse complement strand
CGCCCCATACGCCGTTGCAATCTTGGATGCAAGCTGTTTCTCCGGTATTCCCGCCAACGCAATTCCCGCAGTTGTCGATCAAAGCCGATCCGCCCCAATCGCCGTTGCAATCTTGGATGCAGGGTAGTTCGCCAGTGCTGCCGCCAACACATGATCCGCAATTATCGAAGTAGGCATTTCCGCCCCATTGGCCGTTGCAATCCTGCGCGCACGGGCTGTTGTCCGTAGTTCCTCCCACACAAACGCCGCAATTGTCGTAGTACGCTGTTCCCCCCCAGTAGCCGTTGCAGTCCTGCAAGCAGGCGACTTCCCCGGTGTTCCCACCAACGCAGGTGCCGCAGTTATCGAGTGAAGCCGTTCCGCCCCAGTCGCCGTTGCAATCTTTGATGCACGCGATCTGGCCGGTGTTACCACCAACACAATTCCCGCAATTGTCGATCGAAGCCGATCCACCCCAGTCGCCATTGCAATCCATGGTACAAGCGACTTCTCCGGTATTTCCACCAACGCAGCTTCCGCAGTTATCGATCAAAGCCGATCCGCCCCAGTCGCTATTGCAATCCATGATGCATGCGATCTCACCGGTGTTCCCGCCAACGCAATTCCCGCAATTATCGATCGAAGCCGATCCACCCCAATCGCCGTTGCAATCTTGAATGCAAGCCGTTTCTCCGGTGTTCCCGCCGACGCAATTCCCGCAGTTATCGATCGTGGCGGTTCCGTCAGGTACACCCGCACAATCCAATGTATCACCGGCGCAACTGCAATCCGCCTGGATCCGATCGTCCACGGTATTGGTATCGTTATCATCGCAGAGCGATCCCGGTTCTGGTGTGTCACAGCCACAATAACCGGGTGCCTGCTTCTCAGGATCGAGCGGACAGAGGTCGATGCAGTCCGCAACACCATCACCATCGCTATCCTGATCTGAACCAATGCTCAGCGCGGCAGGATGGGTCAGCGCATCGTAGGCGATCCAGATATCGTCATCGGAATCATTGTCCACCACCATTTTCAAGACAAGGTGGCGGCCGGTCGCGAAGGTGTGCTCAACGTTGCCGAAGCTTACGTTCTCTTCGATCCACTGTGCATTGTTCCCATGCCAATCCACCCGTGAAATGAGCACGCTTGCGAGCGGGTCGCAATCGCCGCCCGTGGCATTGCAATCCGCCAGGTGGATATGCAGCATTCCCCCTTTGTCCACATCCATGTCCCTTATGGCGGACCAGAACCGGAGCGAAACATTGCCATCGATGATGTTGTAGGGGATGGACCAGAGTTGAAAACGGTCCGCACTGGATTCACCGGGACCGGAACCGCCTTTCTTGATAACCCTGCCCGGACCACTATCCATCGCCGGATCATAATTACCAAGGTTGGCACGAACAGGGGAGGTGGTCTTCAGCAAGGCCTTCGGAATGTCGGATCCGTTGCCCACGGCGTTCAAATAAAACGTCTCGGCACAGGCACCAAGGCAATCCGCAGTGCCATCGTTGTTCGAATCAGCGTCCACAACACCGCAGCCACATGTACCGGGGTTGGTCTTCAATGGATCGCCTGGGCATCCATCGTTGCAATCGGGCATGCCATCGCCATCGCCATCCGTATCCGGCGTTCCGCATCCGCAACTTCCTGGAGCGTTCTTGAGCGGATCGAAAGGACATCCATCGGAACAATCAGCCACCAGATCGCCATCCGTATCGATATCATTTATGGTGATGGTGAACGTGCAACTGTTGGTAAGCCCGGTGGTATCCGTGGCTGAAACGACCACTGTGGTGGTACCGATCGGGAAGAGACTTCCGCTCGCGTGTGAGTAGGAAATTGTTGGTCCTGAACAATCAGTGGCCGAGGCGTTGAAATGAACGACGCGACCACATTGGTTCGGTGTTGACAGCTGAACGATGCTGGCCGGGCAGATGATCTGCGGTTGCTGCAGGTCGATCACCGTAACATTGAAACTGCACGTGGCTACTTCATTCCCATCGCTCATGGCAGAGACCGCAGCCATGGTCGTACCGATCGGGAAGATGGTGCCGCTTGGATGCGTGTACGCGATCGAACCCGCACCACAATCGCCTTGCAGCAACACCTCATATTCCAGCGCGGCCGAGCAGATCGCGGTGTTCGCAGTGAGCACGGTATCGGCCGGGCACGTGAGTTCCACCGATCCATGGAAGGTAACTGCATGGGGAGCGGTGTAGGCATTGCCGCAACCAGCAGAGTTCAGCGATGCCCGGAAGAAGCAATTCTGTGCGATCGTTGATGTTAATGCTGTGGAGGCGGTGCCCGGAAGATCCGTCCAGGTAATGCCATCAATGCTCTTCTGCCAGGTGTCCACCGTGGCCATCGGTGTTAATTCCGAAAGTGAAAGCTGAATGGTGGGTGAAGCCGCACATGCGACCGAAGTACCGGTGATGAGGGCGCTCGCAGGTGATGTTACCAGTATGTTCCTTGTTGTACTGAAGGAACATGATCCCAAGGTGATGGTATAGGTCACCGGGATCGGGCCGTTCAGATCCGTGGGATCGAAGAGGCCATCGGCAGTTACGCCCTGTCCGGACCATGTTCCGGTTGCGATCGTGCTGGTGCGGCTGGTGATGCCATCCACCTTGAAGGCCGCGTTGGGATTGGTAGCGGGCCTTTTGAATTTCAAATACCGGAACGTGACCGGAGCTGTGAATTCCTGATCGGTGAGGGGATCGGATGTGCTTTTGGGGGTCGATCCATGTGCGATCCAGGTAGTGCCATCCTGCGAATAGGAGATCTGTAGACGGGCGCTGCCGCTTGCGGCTCGCGACCATCGGATCGAATAGTCCGTTCCGGCCAGGATCGTATCCGCCAGATCCACCACCGCCGCACTTTCGGTGCTGTCGAACCAGGCGACAAGACCATCCTTCTCCAGCAGGTTCACCGCACCATTCACACCTGAGGCACTTGGGATGGCCACAGCGTCACCCTCGAGTTGTTCACCAAGATCGATGGGACCAGCGTTGGAACATACCGGGCCTGGTGAAGTCCAGTTGGAGGGATCATTGGCCCACGCGCTCCCGTTGTTCATCGTTGCCCGTGCTACGAAGAGATTCAGGTCGTTGCTGTGCAGGTAGCTGGTGGTGCCGAACTGGATCCCCTGCTGGTAGGTGCCGGCCAGGTAGATCTTGCCACCGGTGTGTGTGGCGATGGAGAGCGGTCTTTCATCACCGCTTGCCGACTCGTGGCTCGCCCAGATCCAGTCACCAAAAGGGCTCAGCCTTGCAATGAACATCTCCAAACCGTTCTGGCCAACGAACGAAATACTGTCATCGAGTGTGATCGATCCATCGAACTGGCCGCTCAGATAGAGGTTCTTGTCGTCGCCGATGTGCAGATCGGTGCCTTCAGCGGTATGGTCATTCGGGCTGCTCGCTGTTCGCACCCACGCCGTGTTACCATTGGTCTTCTCCAATGCGGCCACGAACAGCATGTCGTGTTCGCCCGTTGCCGATGGTACCGTTTGGTTGCCCGGGAAAACCGCATTGGCATGCACCTTTCCCGAAATGAAGATCCTGCCGCAATCAGCCTCTATCGCATTGCCTGCGCATTGCGTGCCGGGATCATCCACGGCCACATGCCAGTTCACGCCACCGGTGTTCCCGATGGAACTGATGTAGATGTTCTGGTTGTTGTTGCTGCACACCACATTGCTGATGAGCGTACCGTTGTTGGTGCGCCAGGCCAGCGAACTCGCCTTGAAACTTCCGGTGGCGAAGACGCCGCTCTCATCGCAGGCCAGTTTGCCCGGCACATTGTCCTGTGCGCTGAACCCTTGCAGCACCCACTGGGGCGATCCGCCGGTGAGCGGATACCTGGCCAGGAAAACATGGTCCTTGCCGTTCACTCCAGGGGATACCGTTATGTTGCCGAACGTCGCCTGCCGGCGTATGATGCCTTGTACGAACACACCTGTGGAATTCACCGCGATCGAAACGCCCCGGTCGACATCGGTGCTGCCACCTTTCTCCATCCATAACAGATCGCCAGAGGGAGCGTAACACGCCACGAACATGTCCATGTTCCCGTATGAGATCAGGCTTCCGAGCACATTGGCGACCAGGTTGCTGCTCAACGTGCCGTTGAATCCTCCGGTGATGTAGATATTGCCGTTCGGCCCGATCGCCACGCTGCTGGAACCATCGGTTCCCGAACCGCCGAGCTTCTTCCTCCAGATCACATTGCCGGTGGCGGAGAGTTTCACCAGAAAGGCGTCGGTACTTCCCGAAACGCTTGAAAGACCGAAGGGGCCGGGCTCAAGATCGAGGAAGCTCGAATGATCGTACGTGCCGGTGGCATATATGCTTCCACTGGTCTTGTCAACCGCGAGCTCCGATACATATTCCACCGATCCGTTATCGGCGGCGTAGGACCA
Organism: Bacteroidota bacterium; assembly: GCA_023430945.1. Lineage (GTDB taxonomy): Bacteria > Bacteroidota > Bacteroidia > Flavobacteriales_F > PHOS-HE28 > PHOS-HE28. The sequence continues at coordinate 5,154 of JAEYYE010000178.1, read as the reverse complement.
GTTCCAGGTGAACGGTTGGGCGTTGCCCGTGCCGAACTCGAGCGCGAGCACGATGAGGAGAATGGCCTTCTGGATCGTGCCTTTCGCGGACCGGGGCAGCATTTTTCGCGGATCTCTTCGGGTTTGCCGGGCCATTGATACGGATCGTGATGCATTAAGTTGCAGCGATCGGTCGGCCAGTTCCGGCTTCGGCCCGATCCACCGCGTACTTTCGCAGCCCGCATGAAACCTTCGATCCCTAAAGGCACCCGCGATCTTTCACCGATCGAAATGGCGCGGCGCCAGTACATCCTCGACATAATCCGCAAGGCGTTCCGCCGGTATGGGTTCCAACCGCTGGAAACCCCGGCGATGGAGAATTCCGAAACGTTGCTCGGGAAGTATGGCGAGGAAGGTGATCGGCTCGTGTTCCGCGTGTTGAATTCAGGGAATTATTTCTCTTCCTTCAAGGATGATGAAGAGTTGATCGCGAAGAAGAACGAAAGCTTCGGCCGGTTCACCAATTCGATAAGTGAAAAAGCGCTGCGTTACGATCTCACCGTTCCGTTCGCGCGGTACGTAGTGATGCACCAAAGCGAGATCACCTTTCCCTTCAAACGGTACCAGATGCAGCCGGTGTGGCGCGCCGATCGGCCGCAGAAAGGCCGCTACCGCGAATTCTACCAGTGCGATGCCGATGTGATCGGAAGCAAGAGCCTGTTGAATGAGGTGGAGCTGATCATGCTTTTCGATGATGTTTTCAACGAACTTGGGTTGCAAGCAGTAGTGAAGATCAACGATCGCCGGATCCTCAGCGGTATCGCAGCGATCAGTGGCGAACCCGACAAGGTCGTAACCATGGTGACTGCGATCGATAAATTGGATAAGATCGGTCGTGAGAAGGTGCAGGAGGAAATGCGAACGAAAGGTATAAGCGACGAAGCGATCGGAAAGATCGCGCCGCTGTTCGAAATGAAAGGTGGCTGGAAGGAACAGCGCGAACAGTTCAGGAACTGGCTTGGATCCAATGATCTGGCGATCGAAGGGATCGGGGATGTCGATCGGATCTTCGAAATGACCGGAAAGACAAAAAGCATCGAACTGCAATACGATCCGACCCTTGCGCGTGGATTGGATTATTACACCGGTGCCATCTTCGAAGTGAAGGCATTGGAAGGCACGATGAGCGGTAGCATCTGTGGCGGCGGCCGCTACGATGATCTCACCGGCATTTTCGGGCTGAAGGGTATGAGCGGCGTCGGGATCAGCTTCGGTCTCGATCGGATCTACGATGTGCTGCTCGAGACCGGAAAATTCCCCGCCGATCTGGAACAGGGACCGAAGTTGCTGTTCGCCAATTTCGGGGAGAAGGAAGCGCTGCATTCACTTCAACTTCTGCGAGAGGTCCGTGAAGCCGGATTCGCTGCGGAACTTTATCCCGATCAGGCCAAAATGGCGAAGCAGTTCAAGTACGCGGATGATCGGAAGATCCCGTTCGTCGCGATCATCGGCGAGAATGAAATGAAGATCGGGATCGTTACCGTGAAGGACATGCGCAGCGGTGAACAGAAAGCGGTGAAGGAGGATGAACTGATCAGCCTGCTGCAATGAAGAAAGAAGCGAATCCACACACCATCGGCACTGTCGGGATCGAGCTGATCGAACTCGAGTACATTTTGCAGAACCGCGTTCCGATCGCATTGGATAAGTCCGCGGCCGAAGCAGTGAAGCGCAGTCATCGCTACCTGCTCGATCGGTTGAAGCGCAGCGATGAACCGATCTACGGGGTGAACACGGGCTTCGGCGCATTGCACGACCAAAGCATCGCGAAGGGCGACCTCGCGCAATTGCAGAAGAACCTGGTGATGAGCCACGCCTGCGGTGCAGGTGATCCCATCGATCCGCAGATCGTGCGCGCGATGTTGCTGTTGAAAGTGCAGAACATGGCGTTCGGCCACAGTGCCGTGGCCCCCGCGATAGTTCAGCGATACATCGACATGTTCAACAACGATGTGCTGCCGGTGGTGTATGAGTACGGATCGCTCGGTGCTTCCGGTGATCTGGCTCCGCTCGCCCATCTCGCGCTTCCGCTGATCGGGCTAGGCGAAGTGATCTGGCAGGGAAAGCGCATGAAGAGTGCACAGGCGCTCAAGAAGCTCGGCTGGTCCCCGATCGAACTTGGTCCGAAGGAAGGGCTTGCGCTGCTGAACGGCACACAGTTCATGAACGCGTACGCTTCACTGCTTGTGCTGAAAGCAACACGTCTTGCACGTGTCGCGGACGTGATAGCGGCGATCTCGCTCGATGCGTTCGATGGAAGGCTGGAGCCGTTCCATCCGTCAGTGCACGCGGTGCGGCCGCATCCCGGACAGGCGCTTGTGGCTGCGAACATGCGCACGTTGCTCAAGGGCAGTACGATAGCGGAAGGGGAGAAGAAGCACGTGCAGGATCCGTATTCGTTCCGGTGCATCCCGCAGGTACACGGTGCTTCACGCGATGCGATCGCGTATGTGGAAACTGTGGTGGAGCGCGAGTTGGAATCGGTCACGGATAATCCGACTGTGTTCGATGATGAGGATCTGGTGATCAGCGCAGGCAATTTCCACGGACAACCGCTTGCGCTGGCGTTGGACTTTCTCGCGATCGCAATGGCGGAGATCGGTAGCATCAGCGAACGGCGGATCTACAAACTGATCAGCGGACAGCGCGGCCTGCCCGCGTTCCTTGTGGCGAAACCCGGTCTCAACAGCGGCTTCATGATCCCGCAATACACCGCTGCTTCGCTGGTGAGCGCGAACAAACAACGCTGCATGCCCAACAGCGTGGACACGATCGATAGCAGCAATGGCCAGGAAGATCACGTGAGCATGGGCGCCGCCGCTGCCGTGAAGACATGGAAAGTAGTTCAGGACGTGGAGCGCGTGCTTGCGATCGAACTTTTCACCGCTGCGCAGGCGTTGGAATTCAGGAAACCTTTGCGCACATCAGAAACGTTATCATCGCTGATCGAAGCCTATCGCGAACGCATTCCGTTCATCAAGAACGATCAGGTGATGCACGTTCACATGGAAGCCTCGCTGGAATTCGTGCGGGAGTTCCCGTTGTTCTGATCACTGCACCACCAGCTTTTGGTGGCCGATCCTGCGATCGTTCGAATATAACTCGACAACGTAAACGCCTTGGACAAGATCTTCGGTTCCGATCACCGATCTATTGGCGTTGATCTGTTTGGACCAGACCTCGCGACCGATCGGGTCCTTCAACCGAAGCGACATGCGATCATTTGTTCCGATCGCATCATTGATCTCGATCTGGACTGAAGAAGTTGTGGGGATCCGTGGGCCTTGATCACCCGGATCGGGTAGAGCACCCAGGGAAAATTGCGGCCTGGAAAACGTTGGATCCAATGTTCCGTCCTCCAAGAAACGGGCCACCCACAGCGTTTCCCCGGAGGCTTGTTCGCTTACAAAACTGCCAGCCACCAGTATTTTCCCATCCTCTTGCGGCAGATAAGAGAAGGCCCGTCCCTCTGTAACACCACACTGGAATGTGGTGTCCACCGATCCATCGGCATGCATCCGGAAGACTTTATCTACTACGAAACCATCCTGCTGTGTTCCGGTGCCTGTGCAGATGAACTTGCCATCTGGTAATTCCCAGAAGTTGAAGATCACCCCATTCCCAGTTCGATGCACCCTTGTAGTATCCAGGTAACCTTCGTTGCTGAACCAGATGAAGTTGTGGTAGCCCATGAAGCCGCGGACAGAATCCGACAGGTTATGGTAGCCGCTCATCACGACACGGCCATCCGGGAAAACGTGGTAGTCGCCGCCTTGAAGAGAGGAGAAGTATGGATCAGAGTTCATTAAGATGAATGACTGGTCCAAAGTGCCATCATGATGATGACGTCTCACTATCTGGCCATTGGCTGAATACAATCTATCATTCCAAGGTGTCAGCTTTCCTCCCATAAAGGTCACATCGGGGTAGTCATAATTCCTACTTCCATCCTGATCTAATAATACACTGCTCCTGAAATATACATCACCATCAAACTTGATCTGGCCGGAAACTATGATGCGGCCATCATCCCTTTCAAAGATCGAATTCACATACCATTGATCGAAACCTGCCCGAAATGTAGTGTCCAAGTAAAAGGGTAGCTGACCCAAAAGGTTCATGGCCGCCACAATGGCGGCCATGAATAAGAAAGTTCTATGAAAGGATATGGTCATTGCACGATCAACTTATCTGCGTGCAGAGATCCGGTCTTGCAAGCGATCATAATTCAACTGAAATATAAGATCTTCGATCCAATTAATACACAGGCACAAGATCTGCCCACTCGCGATCGATGGATGTTTACCTGCTGCCTGGTGTGGCCTGCGATCGCCGGTTGTTCGAGAAGTTCAAGTTGCCGGGGCATGATCTTTTTCCGTTGGATTGGCCGCGGATCGAGCCGCACCATTCGCTCGCCGATATCGCCAAGACCCTAAGCGAACGGATCGATCCCTCGAAACCGCATGTGTTGCTTGGGGTGAGCATGGGCGGTATGGTGGCGCAGGAACTTGCGTTGCTCACCGATCCACGCAAAGTGATCCTCGTTTCTTCGATCACCGGTCCGCAGGAATGGCCCGCGTTGTTGCGCAATTCTCGCCGCTTCAGGTTGCATAATCTGATCACGAATTTCACCATGCACGCCACCTGGCCGATCCGCCAATGGTGGAACAAGGGCGATCCGCATATCGCGAAGATCCTGTTCGACATGGCGGTGAAGCAGACCGCGCAACAGATCCGGGTGAGCGCCGGTGCGATCCTGCGCTGGAAGGGTTCGCAATGGAAAGGCCCGATCGTGCGGATCCACGGCGATCGCGATACGTTGCTGCCGTTGCGTTTCCCGGTGGATCATGTGGTGAAAGGCGGATCGCATGTGATGATGATCACGCGGCCGAAGGAGATAGCGCGTATCGTGCAGCAAGCGATCTGAGCGCGACCTTTGGCAAATGCAAGTGTATCTGGTGCCGGGGCTGGCTTCCGACCGGCGGATCTTCAGCAAACTCGCGCTTCCCGCTCACGAAATGAAAGTGCTCGAATTGCCTGAAATGCAATTCGGCGCCACCATCAAAGAGCATGCGTCGTTGCTTTCGCGATCGGTGGGGAAGGAGAGGCATATGT
>JAEYYE010000056.1 GCA_023430945.1 Bacteroidota bacterium | reverse complement strand
GGACGACGGTTCCTTCTGGAACGGATCACGATCGATATCGATCAGCTCCTTGTCCACCTCCACATCCACGTAGACCACGCGCTCGGAGCCTTTGTGAACGATGAAGTCATCGACCTTGCCGACAGTGCGGCCATCGCGGTCCTTGATCTTCCAGCCGCGGATATCGGGATCGTCGGAAGCGACCTTGTAATCGGAAAGTTCGCTCAGGTAATTGAGGGTCTTTTCTGCCATGGCGATGGGATCTATCGGGTGAGTGAAGTGTCTCGATCCACTTGTTCTGTGCGATCGTTGTTGATCTGCACGCCGCTTTCATCCACTTCCACCTTGTTGGTGGCGACGAGGTAATAGACGAACGCAGCGACCAGCAGGATCGTGAGCAGCACCCAGGGCCAGGCCGGACTTTTCTTTTGGATCTTTATTTCAGCCATATTGTTCCGACCGGCCCAGTTGGCACCGATCTGGAGCTGCTTCACGGAAGATCATGCCGGGCGTTCCATTCCAGCGCGAACGTTCACGAATGCCGCGATCGGCGCGGCTATCGAGCTAACCCGTTCTCTTTGAAGCGGATCGGCCGATCGTTGCGCGCGTTGCGCAAATGCGGCCGATCTTTCACATGCGAAGTTCCGATCGAAGCTGTGAACCCGTTCCCGGATCGAACTCGAATTTCCACCCGGCGCTCGATGCGATACCACCGATCACCGCAACGAGCTGATCGCGTTGGCGCTCCGCTTCATTGAAAAGTCCGCTTTGCGGCACTTTCTCCAGGATCTTCTTCTTCGCTTTCGCGCTGATCGCGGTGAGTTCGCTACCGGAGAATTCGTTGAACAGGCCTTCCTGGATGTCATAATAATCCACGTCGTGCTCAACGCTCAGGATCTGCGGATCGGGTGAAGCGTGCAATCGGATGGTGCGTATGGCTTCATCGGTGGAAAGCTGGAAACCGTTGAGATCGTAACCGACGCTCACCTTCGCCTTCACTTTCAAGAGCGCGCGTTTCTGGAAAGGAGAGAGACCGGCCACTGCGCGATGGTACGTCCAACTGTCCTTGTGATCGTAGAGTTCGCTGAATTCACCTTCCACGGTGATCAGTTTCAACACAGGACGAACGCGCTCCAGCAGCACGGTGGCGGAAACTTCCTCTTTCGGCGGATCTTCCGGCTGATACCACCAGCGCGTGCCAAGGAACACGACAACACCGATCGCAACGATCAGCAGGAGGGAGAAGAGCTTTTGCATTTCATGCAATGGAACGCGGGAATGCGGGGATCAGTGTATGTGTTGTCTTATGGCTTCTGTTCGATAACAATTGCCTAACAAAAGCGCGGTCAAGTCTCAGCGTTCCACCACCAGCTTCGCCGAGTGAATGCGTTGATCCCGATCGATGATCTTGATCACGTAGATACCAGCGGGAAGCGAGCTTACATCGAGCACACTTTCCTTCCAAGGTACGTGCGATCGGCGGCCGGACAAGTCCGTTACGATCACCTGTTCGATCGGAACATCGAGATCGATCTTCACTTGATTCGATGCTGGCGATGGATGGAGTTCGTACTGAGGTTCGAAATTTTTGGCGATATCAGTTGTCCATTCACAATTTGAAAATCCTTGAAATTGATAAACCAGCGAATCATTCTCGTGAAAGCACACCAGTGCGTGTCCCGCATCAGAGATGAACGCCAGATGATGGAACAAGCCATTGTAGCTGCCGATCCCTTCATACCAATATTCATCCCAGCCAACAAAGGACTCCAACTGCCATGTACGCCTTTCAGGGCCTTCGAATTCATTTGTATCGATCGAAACAACCACCAATTGGACCGGGTCATCGAAGCCATTCTGGAGGAAGGGATTTTGCACGGTGACTGTATCACCGATCTCACCCCGAAAGTCGTATAGCAGGTATTCGTCCGAGGCATCAGCTGGGATCACATACCATCTGCCAATACTATCCCGCAACGCCGAATGATAATTGGCAATGGAAGGATCAAATAGGGCCATGTTGCAGAATGCGATCCTACGATAGGACTTTCCGCCTATCAAGGTGTCGCCAATGACGCCATATGATCCGAACGCGGAAAATTCACCCATCGACACCAAATTGACACTCCACTCGGCATCTTGTGGGAAAGGCATCGGAGGCTGCGCTCGCAATGCCGAACCGAACAAAACCAGGCAAATGAAAAGGAAGTTTCGCATCAACATCAAGACGAAGTAACATCTACATACGCTGCTTCAGCCCATTATCTGATCATCTGATTATCTGATCATCTGATCGGTTCGAGATCAGCACCTCAGCGCTCCACCACCAGCTTCGCCGAGTGCATGCGTTGATCCCGATCGATGATCTTGATCACGTAGATCCCGGCTGGAAGCGAGCTCACATCGAGCACATTTTCTTTCCAAGGCACGTGTGATCGGCGGCCGGACAAGTCCGTTACGATTACCTGATCGATCGGAATATCGGAACTGATCCTCACTTGGTTCGATGCTGGCGATGGATGGACTGCAATTTCATTCTGTTTAGAAGGTTCATCCACCGAAAGAGCAGTTTCACACGCAACAGAAGCTGGATATGGATAGACCATATCACCATTCTCCTGAAAGCATTTTAAGTTGAATCCGCCATCCAGGTAGCTATTGATCCCGGTCAATCCACTTGTACTTCCGATCCCTTCGATCCAGAGTCCATATTGATAGAATGGATCTTCTGCGTACCGCATATCCCAGATCCTTCTTCCGATCGTAGTATCCATGGTTATCGCTCCAACGACCAATTGTACCGGCATTTGGAACGGCGAAAATTCCGGGCTGAAAGGATTGTTCACCGTGATGGTATCTCCAGCGCTGGCGGTAAAATCATAAAGAAGATACTCCGTCTGTTCTCCTTCCGGAATGAAGAACCATTGGCCGTCATCATCGCGAACAAGAAGATCATTGAACGAACCTCCAGAACTGGCAAGCGATCGATAAGCAACTCCACCGATCGTAGAATCGCCAGCTATGGAATATGTAGTGGCTAAACCTTCAGAAGGATCACCTGGCGGACCACTGAATGCCCGATAATAGATCGTCCAATCAGCAGTGCCTTGCGGAAAGGGCATCGGCGGTTGCGCTTGCGATCTTGAACCGATCAACAGCGCGCAAATGGCAAGAAAACTTCGCATCAACACCAAGACGAAGTAACATCAACTTACGCTGCTTCAGCCCATCATCTGATCATCTGATTATCTGATCATCTGATCGGACCTACCCATGCGCCAGCGGATCGGGCTCCACAACCTGCTGCGCCGTTTTCCTGCGCTGCAACCAGCCGTTCACGAAAAGACAAGCCAGGATCAACGCAATGCCGAGGTACGATCCGATCCGAAGTTGCTCCTCCGCGCCCCAGATCATCAGCGCGATCACGATCGTGTAGATCGGTTCCAGGTTCACGGTGAGCATTACGGTGAAGGGTGAAAGTTGCCGCATCACCACGATGCCCGCGACGAACGCGAACGATGTGCAGACAAGGCCGAGCAGCAGTTGATAGATGATATCATCCGTGGGCAATTGCCAGAGCGGCGGGGGCAGTTCACCGATCGCGAGCAGGTAGATCCCGATCAACGCGACCACACCACCCATCTCATAGAAGCTGATCCGAAGGGCATTGTCGCGCTTCACCAGCACGCCGTTGATCACATTGAACCAGGCGCTGAAAAGCGCGCTCGCCGTGGCCACCGCGATCCCCAACCGGTGCTCAGTCTCGAGTCCGAAGATCATGATCAACGCAGCAACAACGATCACGCCCAGCACAACTTCGTAAATGCGCGTCTTGCGCTTGAACCAGAACGGTTCCAGCAGTGCCGTGAACACCGTGCTCGTGCTCAAACAAGCCGCCGCGATCGTGGCCGTGCTGATCTTGATCGCGCCGTAGAACGTGATCCAATGCGCGGTGATGATCAGGCTGGTGAGCAGGTAATGTTTCAGGTTCGGCGTGCGCGGCGAAAGATCCTTCTTCATCCACCATGCGGCCAGCGCAAGGCCGGCCATGGCGATCACCGTGCGCGTGTACACGAGCTGGAAAGTGCCCTGCTCGATCAGCTTGCCCAGAATGCCCGTGAAACCCCAGATGAACACCGTGAAGTGCAGCAGCAGCACGGCATTCTTGCGGCTTTGCATGGCGATCTACGGGCGCGGCTCCTCGGTCTCCACGTACTCCTCGTCCACCTGGCTCACGCCGCCGCTCACCACGAACTTCATCACATCCGCGGCGCGCGCGTGCAACGGCGTAATGTTCTTCACCGGCACGATCATCAGGTTGCCGCTCCAGTTGAAGGCATGCGGCATGTAAACAGCCACGCGATCGGGACCGATCCCCAGGTGGCTCAGATCATCCTGCGTTATGAAACCGAGGCGATGCACATCCATGCCCTGGCCAAGGCGCACCAGCACCGGACGTGTGAATTTCCGCTTGTTGCCCACGAGCGCTTCCACCAGGTCCTTCACCGCGCCGTACATCGTTTTCAGGAACGGGATCCGCTGCAGCAGCTCCTCGCCGATCTCTACGATCGGGTGGAACATCAGCGTACTGCCGAGCCAGCCGGCGAACGTCACCACGGCGAGCAGGATCAACAGGCCGAGCCCGGGAATGTCCGTGGGGATCAGCCCGTCCAGGAATACAAGCCCCTGCCACAGCGCCCAGCCGATGATCGTGATCGGCACGAGCAGCAGCAGCCCGCGGAAGAAATAGTTCAGCAGGAATTTGCCAACGCTTTGCAACGGCTCGTGCATTTGGGTGCAAGTTTACAGGTGAAGCGGGGGAAAGAGGTTGGAATGGTGAAAGTGGCGAAAGCGGGCTTGGGCGTGCCGGCGCTCAAAGGCAGCGCCGTCGGGCTATTCGTTCCAAGTCCTCGGCGCAAAGCCGCCTGCGGGCTTTCCACTGCTATCCCTCACGCACATTTCGGTCACATCTCCACTCCCATATTCTTTTGCAGACCCTGCAGGATCGAACTTCTCAAAAGGTGCCTGCAAGGAACCATGGGTCTTATCCTTTTGCTGAAGGATCCGCCGTTCGGGAGATCGGGCGATGCTTTGCATATGCCAAAGACTTCACCATACGCTCCAGTTCCGTACGTTGCTCCGTTATCACTGCTCGTTGGTCATCATTCCTTGCGAACGTAAGAAGTTTGTGCATGGCCTTGATCAGGTGTTGGAGCACGTGATATTCTTCAGCAGCTTTCACTGCGATCGGTGAGAACGCGACCTCGAACAGGCTGTTGAAGGTCGTTGTTCCCTGCGTGATCATCCGCACATTTCCATTATCGTCCATGCGGTAGGGAGATGGGAATTGCCGGCCTGCGAGGCGGCAGAATGCCGAACACAAGCGATCGATGCAGCTCATCGCGGTGAAGGGATCGTTCAGGCTCGGGGAAATGGCACGCAACGCGATCTCCACCAATTGCTCGATGGTCGCACCGAGATCCTGCTCGGCTGTACGCTGATAACCAAGGATGTACGCATCCAGCAACTCGTCAATCACATGCTTTGCGACCGTTCCGGAAGAATGAACGGTCATCACCGATTCATCGAAAACAAGGTGATCGCCGGGTATCCGGTGTATCTCAAGCAAAAGGTCGTTCTCGCATGCGATCTTCCAGAGTGCTTCTGTATCCAGCGCCTGCACATAGCCGGCCCCGGGATGCCTCAACGGCGTACTGTGCTCATGATGCATTTCCTTCGGCCTTTGATGGGATATGGTCCCGGTACCCGTTCCGATCTCCTCGGGAAAAAGCTTTTCCATCCCGTGGACCAGTTCCGTGTTCACGCGCTCAATGACATGATCGGCCTGGATCGAAATGGAGACGTTGTGGATGAAATAGATCAGCACCATCAGGTTGGCCAGCGTAAGCACGATCGCCAATGCGATGGACAGGTTCGGGATGAAATCCTGATCGTTGGTGGAAATGACATTGCGCAACACCACGAGGCAATAGATATAGGTGGCCACGAAGCTGCCCAGCGAGAGCTGTGTGCCCCTATCCTTCATGAACGTGCGAAGGAGCCTAGGACCGAACTGGGTCGAAGACAATGACAGCGCCACCACGGTTACCGAGAAGACCACACCGGCAACCGTGATCATGGAACCGGCAATGGTGGAAAGTACCCCTCTCGCATTCGCAGAGCCACCCGTATAGAAAAGCAGGCTCAGTTTCATGTCGTTGGTGTTCACGTGCTCATCAAGCGCAAGCATGCCGAAGGCAGCGCAGATCGCGATCAGCATCATGAGCAATGGAATGAACCACAGCGACGACCGCAGCGAGGCCAGGAAATTCGCCAATTTCAAACCCATGTGCTCGTCAAGATATGAAGCCACCTCTCCCGATCGGTCTCCAAGCGTCCTGAACAAACCCACATGAGTGCAGATGCTCCGATCGAAGCTGCGATCAGAAGGCTTCCCGCACCTTCTTCGGCAAACTCGCGCGCACCAGGTCATAACTGTGATCGGCGAGCTCCAGGAGCAAGTTGTTCGGCACGCTGCCATCGGTGCGCACCGTGTTCCAATGCTTCTTGTTCATGTGGTAGCCGCCGGTGATGCCTTCATACCGTTCACGCAATTCGATCGCCCGTTCCGGATCGCACTTCAGGTTCACGCTCTCGAATACCTCGGTATCCATCAAAGCGAAGATCTTTCCGCCCACACGGAACGCAAGCGTATTCTCATCGAACGGCAGATCTTCGGAAAAGCCAGGTTTTCGGCTGCAATGTTCACGGAATTCGGCGAGGGTCATGTGTGAAGATCGGATGATCGGGAAATTAGAATATCAGATGATCGATCCATGCTTCGCTGATCACTTCAACGCCGCCTTTCGCGTGAAGGATAGCAGCGGAAAGCCCGCAAGCAACGAAGGAGCGCGGACTTGAAGCGGATAGCCTGACCCTGCCTTCACTAAAGCTTCGGCGGTCGAAGCCTTATCGATCATAAGTGGGGGCACGCCCAAACCGATCAGATAATTAGAAGATCAGATGATCAGATGATGATCGAATCAGCCGCGTTGGCAGTCGATCCAAGACATTCTATTATCTGATCTTCTGATCTTCTGATCACGCATCCTTCATCAGATACACCACCGGACGACTCGGAGCAGCATCGTTCATGAGGTGTGGCAGCTGCATCTCGAGCAGGTAATCGCCATCGCGCACTTCCTGCGGAATGTTGAGCAACTCGGTGATGGTGCGCTCCAGATCGATGGTGTTGGGGTAATCCCAGAACGCGTGATGCGCAGCGAGTACCCCGCCATCTTCCTCGCGATCCACGCTGGGTTGATCGAGCAGCAGATGTTTGATGCCGATGCTGCGCAACCACGCGCACGCGGTGCTTTGGAGGTAGGTCGCGTTGGTGCCTGTCCAGTCGCGGCCGGGCTTTGGTGTGTGTGGAAGGATGCGAAGGATCAAAGCTTCGGGCGGCCGTTCGTTCACGGCGCTCCGCAGTTGCTCCAGCGTGATCACCGTATCGGTCTTGTTATCCGGCGCGCGGCGGGTCTCGGGCAGCAGGCTTACGATCTGTGCGATGAAGAAGTAGCGCTTGAACGTTTCGCCAACGGGATGGATCTCCGGCGAAAGGTGGCCCACTGTTTCGGTGTGCGTGCCGTGGCCGTGCGGATTGAAGCTGATGTTACGAAAATTCACCGGCGCACCTTCCTTCACCACGAACGGCTTTCCATCCACCTGTTCGGGTATCATCTTCAGCGGACCCACGCCCCATGCGCGCACCTGATCGGCGCCATCGTGCAACGGCAGACTTAGATCTATCGGCTTGGACAGGTCCACGCTGAAGCTGCGGCCGAAGTGGTCTATGCGTGCGATCATTCGTTCACGAACAGGTCCTGTGCGATCCGATCGGCGAAATGCCTTCCGGCGCGCGTCAAAACTAATCTTCCGTTCTCCAGCCGCAGGTGACCACGTTCCAGATGTTGCCTGAACGCCAATGCATTTTCAGCGAGCGGGTCACGTTCCAGCCGATCCAACTGCACACCCGCGAGTGTACGCAATCCGGTGAGCAAGGTTTCATTCGTGCGCTGGGCCGCGGTGAGCTCCTCGCTTTCCCAAAAGGGTTCACCGCGCTCGATCGCATTCGCATAACGCATGTTGTTGGCGATGTTCCAACGGCGGTCCTTGCGATCGAAACTGTGTGCCGATGGACCGATCCCCAGATAGGGGACGCCTTCCCAATAGCTGGTGTTATGGCGTGAAAAATGACCGGGCAGACCGAAGTTGCTGATCTCGTAATGCACTAGTCCGGCGGTTTCCATGCGCTCGATCAAGCGATCGAACTGATCGCTTTGCGCATCATCCCCGGGCATCGTCACGATCGCTTTTTTCACCTGATGCGCGAGGGCGGTGCGCGGTTCCACGGTGAGGCAGTAGGCGCTTAGGTGCGGCATACCATGATCGAGTGCGATCGAAAGTTGCTCGTCCCATTCCGTGAGATCCATCCCGGGCAGGCCGTAGATCAGATCGATCGTCCAGGATCGGAAGCCTGCATTTGCGATCGCTTCGATGCTCTTCAGCGCTTGATCGGAAGTATGCGCGCGGCCCATGAAGCGCAGGCGATCCTCACGGAAGCTTTGTGTGCCAAGGCTCAGCCGGTTGATACCGATCGCCTTCCATGCAGCGAGCTTCTCCGGGGAGATGTCATCCGGATTGGCTTCCAAGGTGATCTCGACATCTTCGGCAACTTTGAAAAGTCTTCGCGCCTGATCGATGTATCCGGCGATCCGTTCGATCGGGATCATGCTTGGCGTTCCGCCACCGAAATAGATCGTACTGACATTCCGATCGGAGAATTCCGCAACGCGTTGATCCAGCTCCGATCCGATCGCATCGAGAACACGATCCATTCCGGCGGAATTTGTGCTGAAATGGAAGTCGCAGTAGGTGCAGGCCTTTCGGCAGAAGGGGATATGGAAGTAGAGGCCTGGCACAAGCTCCGATCGATCACTATACAAAGCGTTTTCCAGGATGCTGGCTGGTATGGAATACACGCATGATCACGATCTGTTTGCCAAGCTGTCTGTAGATGATCACATATGGGAACCGATCAATGGGGCATTGCCTGAACTCTTTATGGATGCGTGGAAAACCTTTTGGGTGGTCAAGGATCACTTGCAGACCGCGATCGAGTTGAAGAAGAAACAGTTCACCAAGATCTTTCCTATGACCTTCGTACCATCTATAAGCCTTGTCAATATCAAGCCTCGCCTTTCTGCGAAAGATGAGCTTGAGATCCATTATGATCTTTTTCGCCTGACGTGAGCCTTGACCTCACTCCAACTGTACGAACGGCCTTTACCAGCTTTATGATCTTCCAGATCATCATCCAATTCCTTCTTCTGGCTTTCCGATAGACGGAACTGCTTCGAAGGTTCCATAAGGTCATGCATCATCCGAAGCTGCTCCTCATCACTGGATTCCAATATGCGCTTGGCAAGTGAGATCTTCAGATCCGTAAGTCGTGCCATTGGTGGGTGATCGTTCATTCAAAGATATCCAACGATGCCACAACCATCAACCAACATTCAGCGAGATGCGGAAAGTAGTCCCCTTGCCGGGAACGCTTTTCTTCACAAAGATCCTTCCGCCATGATATTGCTCTATGATCCGCTTGCTGAGTGAAAGACCGAGGCCCCAGCCGCGTTTTTTAGTAGTGAAGCCCGGCCGGAACACTGTAGTGATCTGCGAAGCGGGAATGCCTTTTCCGGTGTCGGTGATGTCGATATGCACTTGATCGTTGTCCGGGATCAATTCGATCGTGATCGCTCCTTCACCCTGCATCGCATCGATCGCATTGCGGATCAAATTCTCCAGCACCCAGCTGAAAAGCGCGCGGTTCAACGGCACCTGGATCTCCGGATCGGGCGGCGGTACCACTTCGATCTTTGCGCGTGACGGCAGGCGCGGACGCAGATAGAGCACTGTCGCTCGGATCGTGTGGTACAACTTCTCGGGGGTAAGATCAGGCGCCGATCCGATCTTGCTGAAGCGCTCGGTGATCCCCTCCAATCGATCCACATCCTTGCGCATCTCGTTCAATGCGCCTGGATCCACGTTCTGCTCCTTCAACAATTCCATCCACGCCATCAGCGAACTGAGCGGCGTTCCGAGTTGATGTGCTGTTTCCTTCGCCATGCCCACCCAGACCTGGTTCTGTTCCGCGTTGCGGAAAATGCTGAAGAGCGCGTATGAAACGAGAAGGAAAAGGCTGAGAATGATCAGCTGTACGTAGGGAAAATAACGCAGTTGCGTGATCACGATCGATTCCTCGTAGAAGATGTAATTGCGCCCGATCCCCGGCAGGTTGATCTCGATAGGTGCGTTCGCCTGCGCCATGCTTGCGATCCGCTGTTGCATCGCCAGACTGTCCGCAGCGATCTCCTCTTCGATGTTGCTGTGTTCGATCACGTGCGTGCGCGTACTGTCGGTGTAGATCACCGGGACGGATGCAGTGCTCATCACCGTTTCGCTGATGAACGAACTGATGATGCCGTCCATCACTTCCTGCAGTTCGGTGAACACGCGCGAATCCGTGTAGTACAGGTACTGTTTCTGGTTGCCGTGGATCACGATCTCGATCGGATCATGCATTGCTTCCATCACCTGGAGTTGTGCCTGCAATTTCACCGGATCGTCGCCGATCGCATCAGGAAGATTCCGCTGGAAAAGCACTTTCTTTCTGGCATCAGTGATTATCACAGGCACTGTGGTGTTGTCGCTCACCACTTTCAAGTAGAAGGAAAGATCGGTGGACTGATCGCTTACAAGGCGGAGCATCGCCTCGGCCCATAATTGCACTTTCTTGCGTTCCTCCTGGCGCAGCCGTTCGAATAGCCGTTCGGTGTAGTTCACCAGTTCCGCGCGGTTCTGCACGGCTTCTGCCCACAGCCGCACTTTGCGCCGTTCCTCTTCGCGAATGCCATCAACGATCTGGCTGCTGTAGTAAAGTGAAGCGCCTACGATGAGGATGGCCACGGCGGCCAGCACCACTTTCCAGCGTTGTTTGCGCGAATAAAGGTCCATGGTTGCGGCGTGAAGTTCGCTAATGGGCGCGATCCGATCACGGCGATCGAAGTTCCGTTTACTTTCGCCGTGCACGACACAACATGGAACGCACCGGCATCCTTTGCGCATCGGACCTTACCAATGCCGCCACCACGGCTCTTCACTTCGCATTTCAGATCGGCGCACGGCTGAATGAACGGATCGGTGTTCTGCATGTGATCGACAAGGATGGATCGGATGATGAAGCCGTGATCATGCTGAAGCAGCAATTGCTTGAAGCGGGTGGGGGAGAAGCAGGGTTACTGATCGCGAAAGGTGAGCCACTGGCTCGGATCGCTGAGGAGAGCGGCAATGGCCATCGTTTGCTGGTCCTTGGAACGCACGGCCTGCGCAACCTCAGGCAGAAATGGTTCGGTGCGGATATCCTAAAGCTCGTTCGCAAAGTGGCGATCCCTTCATTCGTGGTGCAGGAAGGCACGGTGCTGAGCGATCGGCCCGGGCCGATCGTTATGCCGGTGGCCGCGCACGAGGATATCGATCGATTGATCGGTACGGTCATCGTTCTGGCGAAGGCTTTTTCCACGGAAGTACATGTTTACCAGATCATGCGGCCAGGCGAACAGCCTTCGGACGAATTGCTTGCGAACAAGGTGAAGATGCTGGATCGGCTTCGCGAAGCAGGCGTGAGCGTGAAGGAGGTGAACGAGCCTGGCAACAGCCCGAGCATCAGTTTCGCCGGGCCAACGCTGGAATATGCTGAACGGATCGGTGCGGGTTGCGTGGCGATCATGGCGCACGCTTCGAAGGAATACCGCTACATGGCGGATGCGGAGAAGGAACGAATGCTTACGAACGAAGCGCGGATCCCGATCCTTTGCGCCTGATCAATCCTCGATGATGAATTGCTCCTTCGGAGCATCATCCTTCTCGTTCAGCAACCTGCCCAGGCCTTTGCGCGGCTTTTCTTCCTCCGCCGGAGCTGGATCGGAGCCGATCACGGTCGTTACTTTCTCGTCAGGAGCCGGATCTTCCAGGACGATCACCGCCTTTGGTCCTTCTTCGTCCTTTGGGCCGGAAGCCAGCGGAACTTCGCGTGATCGGTTCCTGAACAGGCCGAGTTCTTCGCGAAGTATCGATCGCAATTCCTCTTTTTCCTGCTTGAACTGTTGCTGACGCCGGGCCGCGGCCATGGCCCCATCCGTGCCGAATTGCGGATCGTAGGCGTTCCCGTACATGTGCAGGAAGATCCGCATGCCGGTGCCATCATCCACGATCGGCCCGAATTCATCATCCACCGGTTTTCCGATCCGGAACAGGTCGCCGAGCCTGAAGTTCACGTGATGGTCGATCCGGTCATCGAACCAATGCGTGCCGCTTACTTCAAGGTCCATGGCGGTGCTCTTCACTTCCATGCTCGGGATATGCACTGCGCCATCGCGGATCTGGATCTGGTTCTCGAGACGTGAGAAGCGTACATCGACCAGCCGGTTGCGCACTTCGTTCACTTTCACGAACGGCGCGATCAGCTTATTGCTTTGCAGGTAGTCGGCAACTTCCATCAACGGTTCGTGGCCTTTGATGCTACCGTTCTCGATCGAGATGTCCACCACGCATGCAAGCCGGTCCATATCGAACTCCAGCGAAGGACTTAGCGGCGCGAGGAAGGAGACCTGCGCGTTCGTTCTTCCCGACAAGTGCCGGTGACCGATGAAATCCTGCCCGAAATCCTTGAATTCGCGAAAAAGTTCCGTGAGGTCGATCTCCTTGATCGTCGCATTGATGTTCAGCGGATAGGTCGCGCCGCTGCCTTTCGCGCGTGTATCGAGTTCGAGGTCGCCGAGCACCGCGCCCGAAGCTGTCTGGAATGACATCGGCGATGCACGCAACACTCGATCCTTGATCATGATCCTTCCGTTGATCGCAGTTGCGGAGAATTCCTCGAATACAAGCCGATCCACCTGCGCGGTGAGATCCAGATCGATGGTGGCGGGAAGCGTAAGTATGTAATCCTCCGATCCGCTGGAAGTGCTGTTCTCGCTGCGAAGCAATGCGGCCAGATCGATGTGAGGCGAATTTCCTTTCGCGACGATCGAAAGTTTCTGGTCATCGAAGATCAGGAACGGGATCAGGTTGTTCAACCGGCCATTCAATGCGATCGGGTTCCCTTGGAATTCGGCCTTCAACCCGTGGATCGCAGCATCGTTGCCGAGCAATGCGAGATCAACGTCCAGGTGCGTAACGCGATGCCGCGCGCCCTTCAATTTCAATGAAGCATCGCGCAAAGCCGCGGTACCGGTGATCTTCAATGCTTTCAGGTCCTGCGCACGAAAGTCGCCGACATCCCGCAGTTTTCCATCGATCACAGCGTCGGCACGCAATCGCCCAGTGACATTCTCGAGCGTATCCACCTGCGCGAATCGGAACAGATCGGCGAGGGCGATATCGCCTTTCAGATCCGCCTTCAGGGTGGCGTTCTTCAAGCCGTTCGAATTCCAATTCCCGCTCAAGGTGCCACTGCCACTTGCAGCGCGGAAATTCTGCACCAGCAATTTCTTCGGAACACCTTTGGGCGTGAGTTCCAGTGCGAGTTCGCCGGAGATCCCCGTGAACGTGGTGCTGCTTTTCCTTTCCTTCACTTTTCCTCCGGTGAGCTTCGCGCCAACCGATAGCGACGGACCTTCACCTTCGATCGGGCCACTGTAGCGCAGGGCGAGATCCACTTCACCCTGCATGTTGTAATTGGAAAGGCCACTGATCAATTTCGATGGAAGCAGACCGATCACTTCAGCGAGCGGCAGTCCAAGTCCGTTCGCGCGCAGGTCCAATTCCTGGCCTTTTTTCCCATGCACCAGATCCAGTGTGAGTTCGATCGGGACCTTGCCGGTGCTCAATTCGCCTTTCGTGATG
>JAEYYE010000368.1 GCA_023430945.1 Bacteroidota bacterium | reverse complement strand
AGGTGACAGCGGTACCAACGCACTGGCAGTTGGCGTTCCATGTATCGTTGATCGTGTTCGCATTATTGTCGTTGCATGCCGAACCGGGAACTGCATTTCCACCAGCAACACCAGCGCAATCGATCGGCTGACCAACGCACTGGCAGTTCGCGTTCCATGTATCATTCCCGGTGTTCGCATTGCCGTCGTTGCAGGAAGTTCCCGGCAACGCCGATCCACCGGCGACACCTGCGCAATCCACCGGTACCGTTCCGGTGGCTGTTCCGATCGCACCAAGGGAAAGATCATAATAGCTCCCACTGCTGTTGGTCTCAAGCTTCACCGCACGGACCATGTATTCACGACCACTGATAAAAGGGATCGCCGAATTCAAATAAGTGTTCCCCGTCACGAGGTTCGGCGTAATACGGGTGATCACCTGGGTGGTCGCATCGAATTGGTAGATGTGATAACCCGCAACGGTCTCTGAGGATGCGGTCCAACTGAATGATGCCGTGCCGTTGGAATTCGTGATGGAAAGGTTCGATGGTGGTGCCACCATCTTCATCCGCAAGCTTGGATCGCCCATCAAGGCAAGATGGATCCTTCCGATGCTTCCCTGCCATCCATCGTTCATCGGCACGTAAAGCCCGGAATTGTTCATCGTCATCAGCGTGCTGTAGCCGATGTTGTCGCCCATCGCCATGTGATGGAAATACCAGGCCGGCATCCCGGCCCAGCAACTGGTCAATGCGCTGCCCTTCGCGATCGGCGCGCGCAAAAAGTTGTTCTTGTTGTCCCAATCGCCGAAATAGCTTCCCAGCGACATGTTGAACACACCGCCCATGTTACCGTTCGCGTAATCGTAGCTGGTGCCCACATTGTTCGCTCCATTGAAGGTGGGTCCGCCATCGATCCACTCCTGTGATCCGCCTCCGCTCGAATATGTCCATAGATAACTCTGGCCGTTGGTGAGGCTATGGAACGGGGTGCCATACGGATTCGCGACGGTGATGTTCGAAGGACCGACCAACGGGGTGATGTTGCGCCAGGCACTTGCAGCAAGTGGATTGCTCACCCATTGCAGGTTATCGAAGATCAACCCGCGCACCTGCGGCGACCATTCCTTTCGCTTGTACGAATGTGCGCGATCCAGGTAATTCTTCAAAAGTTGCACTTCACCCTGCGGAAAAGCCGGCATATCGAAAAGATCCACGCGGCCGACCTGCAGTTCCAGGTCCGATGGAAAATTGTTCTGATCGAATTTGCCGTCACCAGGAATGTTCCTGTTCGCGCTGCGTTGCGCACCATTGTTGTTCACTGAATTGTCCGTCCATGTGCCTGTAAGTTCGCCGTAGTAACCATCGCAGGGCCATGCGCCCACATGTTCGGAATGGCCGTCGGGCGCGGCATTGCCTGAATAGGGCACCGCCACATGACCGATGATGTACACGGCCTTCAGATCGTTCGGCGATTCATTGTAGCGACCGATGATGACATTGCGAACGCTGTTCACCGACTGACTTGAGGGAACATCATTCCTGATCACGGCCCAACCATCGGCGCGCAGATCGAGCGTGAGTTCCGCCAGTTCCGAAGCGATCTGGGGAGCTATTGAACTTTCCACTAGCAACAAGATCCTGCCGCGGTAATCGGCAGCACCTACCTGGATCCCCGTGCTGATATAACCGTTGGCCGATCCATTACGAACCACGCGATACTCGTAGTTGATACCGGTGGAAACCGTATTGTCCTGGTATTGGGTGGAGCTTGCCGAAGGGTTCGCGATCGCGCTTCCCCAGCTTGTTCCGCCTTTCACTTTCCGATAGATCGCGATCGAACTCGTGCCGGGATGCGCGACCCAACTGATCGTGATGCTTGGCGGATCGGCCTGCACCGCAGCGGAAAGCTTAACGGCCGCGTTCTCCGAAGAAGTTTGGGCGATCGAAGGGATCACCAGGAAAATGCAGGCGAGAGAGAGAAGAAATTGACGTCCCATTGGCAGATGGTTCGGTTTGATGCATTTCTTCACCACGATCGGCTTACCAGGCAGTGATAAGCATAGTGTGAAGGGTTGCGGTCCCTTTGTACCCCGGAACCGACGTAAGGGTTACGAAGGCGGATGAGTCCCGGTGTGCAATGGGGATCAGCACCGATCGAATGGTTGGTTCAGCATCCTTTGCGATCGATGGTTCGACCGGGTATGATTAACTTCGAAGCATTGTTGCGGACGAAACCGATCGGGTGGTGGAACGTATAACCGCACCCTTACACGCGCACGAGGGTCGATCGACCTTCATTTCCATATTAGATGCATAAGACAGTAAACGGGTTCTTCAGGGCTACGCTGGATAGATCTCCCAATGCCGTAGCGATCATTGATGGCCAGCGGTCGCTTACCTACACGCAGTTGGCGATCCAGGTGGATCGAATAGGCCACTACTTGAAAGGCAGTGGCATCACCCAGGGTACCGTAGCCCTCTGCCTCGATCGGTCATCCGATCTCATCATCAGCGTACTCGGCATCATTGGAGCCGGTGCGGCCTACGTTCCGATCGACCCCAGCTATCCCGCGGATCGCATCGCCATGATGTTGGAGGACGCGAAGCCGGGTGTAGTGATCACCAACCGGGAGCATCAGCATCGTTTCAAAGGAACAGAAGCGAAGATCCTTCTGATCGAAGATCTCGATCTCGCGGCGAGTTCCTCCTCCCCCACTGGGGAAGGCCGGGAAGGGGCTACAGCCGGCCCCACCGATCCCGCCTACGTCCTCTTCACCAGCGGAAGCACCGGCCGCCCAAAGGGCGTGGTGATGCATCATGCACCACTCGTGAACCTGATCCAGTGGCAGCTGCGCACCAGCGTCTGCGGCCCCGGCGACCGCACCCTGCAATTCGCGCCGATCAGCTTCGATGTGAGCTTCCAGGAGATCTTCACCACGTTCGCGCAAGGCGGCACACTGGTGCTGATCACCGATGAAGACCGCCTCAACAGCACCCAGCTCCTGCGCAAGATCATCGCGCAGAAGATCAACCGGATCATCGTGCCCTTCGTGGCGCTGCAGTACCTCGCCGAAGCCGTCGAGCGTACCGGCGAAGTACCCACCTCGTTGAAGGAGGTCTTCACCAGCGGTGAGCAATTGAAGATCACTCCGGCGATCGCGAACCTCTTCAAGCAACTGCCGGGCTGCCGCTTCTGCAACCAATATGGTCCCACCGAGGGACATGTGGTGAGCGAGCTCGAACTCAAGGGCGATCCATCCACCTGGCCTGCGCTGCCCAACATCGGCAAGGCCATCGACAACGTAAAACTCCTGATCCTCGACGACGGGATGAAGCCGGTGAAACCGGGCGAAGAAGGAGAGCTCTACCTCGGGGGCGCCTGCGTTGCCACAGGCTACATCAACCGCCCGGATCTCACCGCGGAGCGATTCATTGACGATGTCACCCTGAGCCCGTCGAAGGGAAACACGGCTGCGGTTCGACGCGCTCACCGTGACAGTGCAAGGCTCTACAAGACCGGTGACCGCGCCGTCCAACTCCCCGACGGTAACATCGATTACAAGGGCCGCATCGATGGTCAGGTGAAAGTGCGTGGTTACAGGATCGAATTGGGTGAAGTTGAAGTGGCGCTCGAAAAATATCCGGCGATCGAACAGGCCGTGGCGACGGTCCGCGAGGATCGTCCGGGGTTGAAGCGACTCGTCGGATACTACGTCACCAACACTTCGATCGGAACGAATGAGATCCGATCGCATCTCGCAAAACTCCTTCCTGACTACATGGTGCCCAGCGCTTTCGTGGCGGTGAAGGAATTACCGCGCACCCCGAGCGGTAAGATCGATCGCAAAGCCCTCCCCGCCCCCGATGTGAAACGTCCGGAGCTGGATGTCGCCTACGCCGCCCCGCAGACCGCAACGCAAAAGACCCTCGCCGCCGTCTGGGCCGATCTTCTCGCGGTGGACAAGGTGGGCATCGACGACAACTTCTTCGACCTCGGCGGCAACTCGCTCCTGAGCATCCAATGCGTGGCCCAGCTCGAAGGCCAGGGCCTGAAGCTCCCGATCGTGAAGCTGTATCAACATCCCACGATCAAGGCCTGCGCAGCATTCCTGGATGGATCCGAAAAGGCGCCGATCATCCGCTCGAAGCCAGGTGTACGGACGCGTCATGACGCGTCCCCCGATGCGCGCATTGATGTAGCCATCATCGGCATGTCAGGCCGATTCCCCGGCGCCACCTCCGTCCCCGACCTTTGGCAGAATCTCCTTGCCAAGAAGAACAGCATCACCCGCTGGAAGCCCGAAGAACTCGACCCCAGCATTCCCGAAGAGCTGCGCAACGACCCCTATTACGTGCCCGCACGTGGCGTGATCACCGATGCCGACAAATTCGATGCGGCCTTTTTCGGCGTGAATCCGCGGGTGGCGGCCTTGATGGATCCGCAGCAACGCATCTTTCTGGAAACGGCATGGGCCGCGCTGGAGGATGCCGCCTATGATCCAGCGCAATTCGCCGGACTCATCGGCGTGTACGCGGGCATCGGCAACAACACCTACTACACGCGCAATGTCCTCGGTCATCCGGAACTCATCGAACAGGTGGGCGATTTCCAGGTGATGACCGCCAACGAGAAGGATTACATCGCCACGCGACTGGCGTTCGAATTCGATCTCCGCGGACCGGCACTCAGCATCCACACCGCGTGCAGCACATCACTGGTCGCGATCGCTCAAGCGTTCAAGGCGCTGCGTGATGGCGATTGCGACATGGCATTGGCCGGCGGCATCGCGATCACCGTGCCCATCAACAGCGGCATCGTGTACAACGAAGGCGGCATGTACAGCCCGGATGGCAGCACACGCACTTTCGACGCGAACGGCAAAGGCACCAGCTTCAGTGATGGTGTCGGCATCGTGGTGCTGAAGCGCCTCGAGGATGCTGAGCGCGACAACGACAACATCTACGCGGTGATCAAAGGCGCCGCATTGAACAACGACGGCAGCGACAAGGCCAGTTTCACCGCACCCAGCGTGCGCGGACAGGCCGATGTGATCGCCATGGCGCAGGCCGATGCCGGCGTAACACCCGATCAGATCGGTTATGTGGAAGCACATGGAACGGCAACGCCGATCGGGGATCCGATCGAGGTGGAGGCATTGACATTGGCGTTTGCCAATGGCAATGGCGACACCTCGGTAGGGACGCGTCATGACGCGTCCGCCCCTGATGCCCCCGCCCATTGGTGCGCCCTCGGATCCATCAAATCCAACATCGGGCACCTCACCGCCGCCGCAGGCGTGGCTGGCGTGATCAAGACCGCGTTGGCATTGAAGGAGGAAAAGATCCCGGCCAGCATCGGTTTCGAGAAGCCCAATCCTGCGATCGATTTCGCCAATTCGCCATTCCGTGTCGCAGCCGATACGATCGACTGGAAGCGTGTGGAAAAGCCACGCTACGCAGGCGTATCATCTTTCGGTGTTGGCGGAACGAACGCGCACGTAATCCTCTCGGAGCCACCGGTGCGGAAGGCTTTCAGCACATCACGCGAAAAGCAATTGTTGCTCCTTAGCGCGAAGAGCCGCACATCGCTTGATGCGATGACAGAGAACCTTCGCTCCTACATAGAGACGCATCCGAACACATCCCTCGCCGATGCCGCTTATACCTTACAAGTAGGCCGCCGCAGTTTCAAGCATCGCAGGTTGATCGTAGGCGGATCGCATCAGGAGGTGATCGATGCGATCGCTTCAAAAGATGCCGCTCTGATCGGCACGCGCGAGCTGCATGAGACCGCGCCGGGCGTGGTGTTCATGTTCCCGGGACAGGGATCTCAGTACGTGAACATGGGCCGCGACCTTCACGCGAGCGAACCAATTTTCAAGGCTGAATTCGATCGGTGCTGCGAACTGTTCAGTAAGGAACTCATCGTTGATCTCAAGGCCATCATTTTCCCTTCCAGAGGTGAAGAAGAGAAAGCCGCCGATCAGCTGAAACAGACGATCTACACACAAGCCTCGCTGTTCACCATGCACTACAGCCTCGCGAAGCTGTGGATGCACTGGGGCATCAAGCCCGATGCGATGATGGGCCACAGCATCGGTGAATTCGCTGCCGCTTGCCTGGCCGGTGTGTTCTCGCTGGAGAATGCCGTGAAGCTCGTCGCCAACCGCGGCCGCATGATGCAGGAACTGCCCGGCGGAAGTATGCTCAGCATCCGCGCTGCGGAAGAGGATGTGACCGGACGCCTGCCAGAAGGATGCAGCATCGCCGCCAATAACGGTCCGCAGTTGTGCGTGGCCAGTGGTCCGCACGATGCGATCGCGCAATTGCAGGCTGACATGGAAAAGAAGGAGATCCAATGCAAGCTCCTGGTCACCAGCCATGCTTTCCATAGCCCGATGATGGATCCGATCGTGGAGCCCTACCGCAAGGTGGTGGAAAGTGTGAAGCTGAACGCGCCGCGTATCCCGATCATCAGTACGGTGACGGCGCAGTGGATGAAGGACGATGAGGCCACTTCGCCCGAATACTGGAGCAAACATCTACGTGCCACCGTACGTTTCGCGCAGGCCGTGAAGTTCGCGTGGCAGGAGGCCGGTAATGTGATGCTGGAGGTCGGTCCGCGCACCACCGCCACCACCCTCGCCCGCCAGCAAAGCACCGACCACAAGAAACAGGTCGCCGTGCCCTCGCTCGGTGATTCCGCCGGTGATGGAAAGGAACTGACACAATTGTTGAAGGCCGTGGGCGGCCTCTGGCAGAGCGGGATCTCGATCGACTGGAACAACTTTTACGAGCGTGAACAACGTCATCGCGTGTCGCTGCCCACGTATGCATTCGATCGGGTGCGCCATTGGGTGGATCCCGTGCCCGCACACGGACGTGTACCCGCCATGGCAGCCAGTGCCACTGGCGACCAACCCGATGCGATCAACACACTCTCTGATGGAGCCGCAGCGGCAGCATCTCCCAAGGAAGCGCTGATCAGGCGCATAAAAGCATTGCTGGAGGAAAGCTCCGGCCTCGAACTTGCCGATGCCAGCCCTGAAGAGACCTTCCTCGAGATGGGCCTCGACTCGCTCTTCCTCACGCAAGTGGCCACCGCCCTCACGAAGAAGTTCGGCGTGAAGATCTCCTTCCGGCAATTGAATGAGGAATTCGCGAACCTCGACAAGTTGGCCGATCATTTATTGAATGCTGGTGTCGCAACAGGTTCGAGCGCAGCACCGGTAGGGGCTGACGATCGTCAGCCCGCCGCAGGCGCCGCGCCCAATGCATTGGAGGATGCCCCGGAATTAAAGAAAGCCTTCGGCGCGCAGGCACGCATCCAGAAGGAAAAGGTCGATGACATGACCCCGCAACAGCGGGCATGGTTCGACGACTTCGTGAAGCGTTACACCGCGAAGACCGCGAAGAGCAAGGCCTACACGCAGGAGCACCGCGTGGAAATGGCCGATCCGCGGGTGGTCACTGGATTCAAGCCGCAGACCAAGGAACTCACCTATCAGGTGGTGGTGGATCGAAGCAAGGGCTGCCATCTCTGGGACCTCGATGGCAACGAGTATGTGGACATTCTAAGTGGCTTCGGCAGCTCCATGTTCGGCTACATGCCCGACTTCATCAAGGAGGCCTGCCACAAGCAACTGGACCAGGGCATCGAGATCGGGCCCATGCACCCGCTGGCCGGCGAAGTGAGCCAGCTCCTGTGCGAGCTCACCGGCGCGGAACGCGCGGCGGTATGCAACACCGGATCGGAAGCGGTGCTCGGCGCGATGCGCATGGCGCGCACTGTAACGGGGCGCAGCCTCATCATCGCTTTCAGCGGAAGTTACCACGGCATCAACGATGAAGTGATCATCAGAGGAAGCAAGAGCAAGAAGAGCTATCCGGGGGCGCCCGGCATCCTGCCCGAAGCGGTGCAGAACATGCTGATCCTCGACTACGGCACACCCGAGTCGCTGCAGATCATACGTGAGCGCTGCCACCAGGCGGCCGCCGTGCTCGTGGAGCCGGTGCAGAGCCGCCGCATGGAATTCCGTCCCGTGGATTTCCTGCGCGAAGTGCGCGAGATCACCAAGAAGAACGGCACAGCACTGATCTTCGATGAAGTGATCACCGGCTTCCGCATGCACCCGAACGGGGCGCAGGCGCTGTTCGGGATCAAGGCGGACATCGGCACCTACGGCAAGGTGATCGGCGGCGGCATGCCTGTGGGTGCCATGATCGGCAGCCGTCCGTGGATGGATGCGCTCGACGGTGGCCCATGGCAATTCGGCGATGACAGCGTACCGCCATCGGGTGTCACCTATTTCGCTGGTACGTTCGTACGACATCCGTTGACATTGGCCGCCATGAAGGCCGCGCTCCTGCACATGAAGGAACAGGGTCCGGCCCTGCAGGAACGCCTCAACCACATGACCGGTGACATGGTGAAACGCGCCAACGGCCTCTTCGACAAGTACCAGCTCCCCTACCGCTGGGTCACCTTCGGCAGCGCCTTCAAGACCAAGTACGACGAGAGCGTCAACTACACCGAGCTCTTCTTCATGCTCATGCGCTACCACGGCGTGCATGTGTTGGACTTCCCGCACTTCCTCACCACCGCGCACACCGAAGAGGATGTGGAATTCATCCTGGAATCTTTGGAAAGGACCTGCAAGGAACTGCGTGCAAGCGGCTTCATGCCTGAGCGCACCTATCCGATCGAAATAGTGAACAATGTTCTGAACGGCCATGCGCGCAAGAACAGTGAGCGCGTAGTGAGGGCCGATGAGCCACCCGTGCCTGGGGCAAAGATGGGAAGGACGCCACGGGGAGAACCGGCTTGGTTCGTGCCGGATCCGCAACGGGAGGGGAAGTATTTGATGGTGGTGATGGAGGAAGGTTGATCAGACGATCAGATAATGAGATGATCAGATGATGGAATGCCATTGATGCCTGATGGACCCTGATTGGACCTATGGTCTATAATTGTCCATACGTGTCCATTTTGGCTGGACAAATACATTCTGCTGAACTCCAATGCCCCGCCCATGCGCCAGCGCGCAAGGGATAGAAGCGGAAAGCCCACAGGCCGCGCATTTGGCGGCCGCGGACTTGAAGCGGATAGCCCGGTGCTGTTGCGGGGCTTCGGAGCCCCGCAACAGCATGCGCCCAAAACCTTTTTCATCGATCCACGTATGTGCGCTTCGATCATTGAGGAAAAACGGTTGGTAAAATGTGAGCCTGATCATATAGAGCTGCCATCTTTACCTTTACCATTGCCGCGACGGGAGCCAGACCCTGCATGGAGAAATTCATCATAGAAACGCGAACGGTGCCTGTTGACTTCGATCCGTTC